>CAYRMX010000005.1:5211-26160 GCA_964425295.1 uncultured Oscillospiraceae bacterium
CCGTCGCGCATCTTTTTAATGTCCGCTTCAAGACCGGGCCTGTTTAAATAAAGTATGTCTGCCATGTTCGTTTCTCCTTTATATTAATATTTTGATTCTTGAGATCAGCGCAGACCGGAAGCACCGCTTTCGTCGCCCTCCATCATACCGTTCAAGAAAGACTGCATAAAGTCGATCATCCCCTGCACGGCTTCGGGTACATCTTTCGTCAGAGAGGTTCTCAGCTCATTATAGCGTTCGAGATAGGCGCTCTGCGTTGCGCCTTTCCAGTCCTCCGGAGCGGCATCAACACCGGCGTTGATGGTGTCCACGGCCTGATTGAATGCCGCGAGACCGTCGCGCATCTTTTTAATGTCCGCTTCAAGACCGGGCCTGTTTAAATAAAGTACGTTTTCCATCGTTTCCCTCCTCTACATTTTGGCTTCGTATTTGTCTCGGAATGAGGTTTGCGCTTTCGCCAGACAGTCTCTTAGGTGTTTCAAGTAAGAGAGGTGATCGCTTAGGCTTTTCTTCCATTCACCGTCATAGTTTTGGAAAAAAGTATCCGCGCCATTTGATTTCCATTTTTGACTGCGCAGCTCCTCAATCGTTGTTGATAACTCATTTAATGCGGTTTCCAAAGTTTCAATGGCGTCATCGTACGCCCTCTTTGTACTATCAAGTATATCCAAATTAACTTTTATCTCTTTCGCCATTGTCTTTCCTCCCGGCGTTACACCACCGGCGCTACCATTGCCGGATCTAACTGTGCAGCAATTTCTTTGTGTTTTAATGCTTCGTCCATACGTCCATGCGCCTCATAAATAATAGCGGCAGTTAAATGGAACGCAGCAAAATTGGGATTCATTGCAAGCAAGAACTCAATGTCCTTCAGTGCGCCAGAAAGATCTTCAATCTGGTACTCGCACAAAGCTTTATACATATAAAGATCTATGTGAGTTGGATCTTTCCTAACAACACTTTTTAATTCAGCAATGGCATCTTCAAAATGTTTCCACGCCGCCTCATTGTTTCCCATTTTCTTCTCTGCTAAAGAAAGAAAGTATTTTGATGCATAGTATTGGGGCGTTTTTCCATCAATTGATTGGATTTTCTTGCAACAATTGAGAGCTTCTTGATATTGCCCGTTTGCAAAATACATGCTGTATAGCATAGTCAGCGCATCTTGATCATTTTTTAGTGTTGCGCTATTTTCCACGGTCTCAATCGCCTCTTTATCTCGTTGCAGTTGCAGCAAACAGCCAAGCCGTAACATTGCAACAACATGGGTATCGTCGTCCGCAAAATCCTCCTCGAGTATCTTGAGCGCTTCTTGCGTATCCCCAACTAAATCCAAGAGACGTACCTGATCAATTTTAGCGGTATGGTTATCCGGGAACCGTTGAACTACTTTCTGTATGTACTGTTTGGCTTCATCATAGCGTTTTAGCATAATAAGGGCAATATAGACATAATGATGCCCATCAAAACGATCAATGTCAGTTTCAACCATTTTTTTCGCGCTTGATAATCCGTCTTCAAAACGCGCAAGCCGAATGAGTAATTGAGTACGTTTTTCCATCAAATTATAAGCGTATGGATTGGCCACGAGCATCTTGTTATATTGTTCCAGCGCTTTATCATATTCTCCTCGTTCCTCAAAGAAGGACGCAAGGTTGACAGCCATAACAGGATTATTATATCCCAGCATTTCAGCTTTTGAATAATTCGCCTTTGCTTCTTCTGCCTTGTTTTCAAGCAACGCAATATTCCCGAGATGGAAATATGCGAGACCATTATTCTTTTTGATTAGCAAAAGCTTCTTAAAGCACCCCTTTGCATCCGCGTATTTATCCATCATAATAAAACATACGCCCAAGTTCTCATATGCAGCCTCACAATAGGGATCCAGAGAAATTGCTTCATTCAACTGTTTTACAGCTTCTTCGTAGTTGTCAACAGAGTATAATGCCGTTCCTTTAGACACCAATTCTAACGCTTCTTTCGAATTATTAGTCATCAAAATCTCCCTTCTTATGCCATAATAATGTTTGCAATAGTCTCGCCAAAATTGATTCCTTCTTTAATCCCCGGAATGTTTTTCAGCGCGCTCGAAGGATCACTGGCAACAGACTTCATACGTTCGCTATTCTTTTGAGCATCGCCGATAAAGGAGATTGCAAAATCCGTAAAAGACGTTGCATCCTTTTTAAAGGAGAATTTCAGCATCCATGCTCCGAACTTAATCCAATTCGTAGTGCTTGCAAAACGCGCACCATTTCCTTTTGTACCGCTCCAACTTGTCATTCGCCAGTTTCTAACGCTTTCTTTCCAGCTTGCTTTATATGTATGATCAAGTGTGGTAAGAGGTTTCCCGTCGGCACGAGCTTTTAGATTGAATATATCTTTGAAACTATCGAACACCAACATCACCGTAGCCACAAACTGGCAAAATTCCAATCCTACAACAAGAACTTTTATGCTCGTTTCAAAGAAATTTTTTCCGGTCTTTTTATCCAGCCATTCTCCCGCCTTTATCATTTGTTCGGTGAGTGTCCGGTTGGCCAAATCCTCGGCTTTCCCTTCATCGCCTTGTAGCCACGCTCCAACCGCCATGCAGTCGGTTGCTAATTCATACAAAGCTTTAGTGGTTGCCCAAACAGCACCAATGAAACAAATTACGCCAAGAAAAGTTCCTCCACTTACCGCAAACAATGCTATCGCTGCTGCAAACATCAAAATATCGCCGAGGACATTGAACAAATACTTATATTCTTCATAGAAGTCCTTAACGTCTTGAACAATACGATCTTTTACAGACGTTGCATCATGCCAAAAATCACTTGCAGTAGTTTTGATTGAGTAGCACACCTTGCTATACCATGTGTCTTGTTGCGGGCCGATCCCCTTCTTTTTATAGAAGGTGTAGGATTCGGAATGAATAGAATTTGAGATTGTTATATCTGCATTAACTACACCGGAAACATATTTGTCAGCCGTCTGTTTTAAGGTATTGACCGAGTCAATTGCAGTTTGTATGGCAGATCTTCTTTTCTTAAGATACACATTGCTAGTATTGACATTGCCGTCACCTGCATAGGCTGAAATCAGTTGACCCGCCGATGAATACTGTCCATCAATCTCATCAAGCTTAGAGGTATAAGAATTAATTTTTCGTTCAAACTCTTTTTGGTAACCGTTCTTTACCCATAAAGTCGCCATTAAATCACCCCTTTTTACTTGTTGCAGCCTTTTCTTCGTTAATCTCTGTCTGCACTGCCGAAATCGCCCTGTCGATATATGTTACTGCCGTTTCAAAATCAGCGTGTCCTTCGATGACCAGCTTTAAACTCTCCGGAACTTTCTCATAAGTGCTGATATTATCGCTCTTAATATACTCTTGAAATGTGTCTCTGACTGCATTAAAGACTTTCGCAACCTCCGACGTTCTGCTGCCTCCGGGTGCCATCTTCTTGCGCCCCGTTTTTAGTGCCTCGCGTTTCTTTTCGTTGCTTGTCACATCACTCGCCTCATTTCTTTTCCTTGTCCTCAGCAAAGGTATCCGAAACAGTGTTCCAGACTTTCTTTGCAGAATCAACATCCAACGTGTCATAAATTTCCCGAAATCCTTCAAGCATTTCACTGAGCGACGAAACTTTGTCGGAATCATCTTCCAGATAATGGTCTACAATTCGGTAGGTTGCTTTGAATTCCTCGCGCGCCTCCCCCGACCAATTGCTTTTATCGATAAGTTCCTCGCTTGCAGCTCGTATTTTCGCGATCGCTTCCGTATAAAGCGGCATCAACTTATCAATAGCTTCCTTCGCGGCTGCAATAACATCTGTGGACACTAGGAAATCACTTCTATTTTCCATTTTCTCACCTCCACTATTTTGTCAAAATTGTGCGAGCTTTTACCAATTTTCCCCCTATGCAGGAATAGACATCTCCGGCAGATATTTCCTTCGAATATTCTCGTTGGAGTTTTAGAGGAATATCAATAAATCGAACATTTCCAATATCATCAAAAAAGATAATGTCTTTGCTCTCTTTGATGTATTTAAGAACGCTTGGTGCAGAATACGGGACGGACGCATTCTCCACGCCGCACAGCAGAATAAAGACCTTGTACTTCCTGTACTCTTTGATAAACGACAAAATGCAATCATTTGTTTTCCCATCTTGTAACAGCTCGTTGATATTTTCCGCCCCGGATATTACGAGCATTAATAGCGGATCATCAGCCAATACCAGATCGATCGCCCTATTGTCAGAAGTCACCCTCCGCTTACGCTCCTGCAACTCGGATTGAATTGTTGACAGCCAATTTCTCGCTATCGCAATATCCGTCGTATAGCTTTCCACAAATCCCATGTCATTAACGACCGACAGTTTTCGTCTCGAATCATCAAAAACATATGCAGTTGTAAGATGCGTAAAGATATTCGTATTGATAAGCCTCATAAGGGACGCAACAAAGTTCGTTTTTCCGCTTTCTTCCCTACCGGACAGAGCAAGGATTACACTTTGCAGAAGGTTAATCTTCTCAATTCTCATATTGGAATAATTCATTCCATAGGGAATCTGATAAGGAATATCGAAACAATGACTGTCTGCTGCGAGAAGCGTCTTTGTAGTAACAATTTCAGGAACAACCGGGATTGGTTTAGCTTTGACGCCACCTGTCTTCTTGTTCATTGCATCTACATAAGCACGCATTTCAATAACGCGGTCAATTTCACGTTCCCCTTCAAACGCCAAAAAGAATTGCGCTTCGTAGATTTCGTGGTCAATTTCAACCAGAGTTCGCCCCGGAAGATTATCCGGAGTAATGCGGGTACGGTCAAATAGCGTTGCGTATTCTCCCGAGTCGTTGCAGTAGAGAGCAACCCTTTCTGCAAAATTTGTCAGGTATTTAAAGCCAATGCCGCTTGTCTGATTATTGGCGACCACAACAGCAACGCCGACCGTGCATCCATCGCGACTCAAGTTCAAAAGCATATCGTTCTCATCCGGGAATAATTGCTGGAACGCAGTTAGATTATCAATCATAAGAACGATCTGCGGCAGATCGGTAAAACCGGCCTCTAAATACGAAGTAAACGAGCTGACGCCTTCCGTTGCCAAGCGCTCTTTTCGTCTGCTTACTTCAGCCATTAGCATTTTGAAAAGATTCGATACACGTTCTTCCTCAGAAGAAACCACAACTCCACCAATGTGATCTAGTTTTTCCAGATTTTTTAAGATCATTGAGCCAAAATCAAGAATATAGATGTTGACTTGCTTTGATGTGTATCGTTCTGCAACATCTCTAATGATAGTCTGCAAAGCATTCGTTTTTCCGTACTGCGCCGACCCGATCAACATCAAGTTGCTTTCAGAAAAATTGACATTGACATTGCCCTGATACTGGTTTGCCGGATCATCATATCGTCCTATGCATACTGTATAGCCAACCTGTTTCTCCGTCATTTCAACAGTAGAATACTTTAGGACATGTGCCAGAGGCGGCAAGCAAATATCGGGGAGCTTTTTCAGATGATTTTGTTCGCAATAGTTATGGACATAGCGGACGATGGCATCCAACTGGGTTGCGCTGTTTTCGCCGGATTTTTGTCGCTTCTGGGCAAAAACGGGGACGCGCTTCCCTGTATCGGGAAGCTCATAAACAGCAAATTCCTTGACATTTCCGTCATCTGCCCGCTCGGAAGCACCGCTGTAAGCAGATTGAAACAGTTCAAAGATTTCGTTATTGCCGACTTGCAGATAAGCGCGGCCGGGCTCCTTGATTTCCGCAGCGAGAGGCGACTTCAACACTTCGTTGGAGTCTTCCTGCGTTTGCACCTTCAGACAGAGCTTAAACCGTGAGTTGGACCAAATCTGCTCATTCACCTGACCGGCAGGCTTCTGCGTGGCAAGGATCAGATGCACGCCGAGGCTTCGTCCGATACGGGCGGCGGAAATCAATTCCTTCATGAATTCAGGCTGCTCCGCCTTCAGCTCGGCAAACTCGTCGACAATGATAATCAGATGCGGCAGCGGCTGTCGTACCTCGCCGGTCTTAAATTTCTGAATATACTTGTCAATGTGATTGACGTCCGCTTCCGCAAACAGGCGCTGTCTTTTCTGCAATTCCGCCTTAATGGATTTCAGTGAGCGATTGATTTCCCGTCCGTCAATATTTGTGATCGCGCCCATCAGGTGCGGGAGCTCCCGGAATTGATTGACCATGCCGCCGCCCTTAAAGTCGATGATCACAAAGCCGACCTCATAGGGATGAAACAGCGTAGCCATAGACAGAATGTAGGTTTGCAAGATCTCCGATTTGCCGGAGCCGGTCGTGCCGGCGACCAATCCGTGAGGGCCGTGGAACTTGTCATGCAGATCCAAGCTGACGATGCCGGTTTTGGAAACGCCGATCGGCGCAGACATCGATTGATAGACCTTTGTGCTTGCCCAGCGTTTTGTCAGGTCAAGGTCGTCCACCGCAAGGATATTAAGCAACTGAAACAGCGAGATATTTTTGGTCAGTGTGCCTTCCAGAGAAATTTCCTCGGTAAACACCGGCGTGAGCAGCGAGACGATAGAATCCATAGTCTCGTCCTCAACGGGATTATATGTGAACTTCGTGGAACGCTTTTTGTCCGATGTATCAACCAGAAGCCCCTGACGCATATCCAAGACCTCGATCAAAGCGCCGCAGCCCTGTGCGATATCCGCGCGCTCCTCTCCGAAGAACACAAACGTGACGCCAAGCTCTTTCGCCTTGTCGACAAACTTCGATATCGGATGACTGTTAAATCCGTTTTCGTCCAACAAAAAGATAATAATATTTCCGGTGTGAGACTTATTCTGCTCTCGCTGGGACAGTTCCTTGTAAAGATATTCAAAAATCAGGTTTTTACTTTCCGCGTTGCAGACAATATTGCGCGTACGAAGTGCCGCATTATAGACATGCGGCAGCATACGGTAGCGCCAAACATGTTCTTTGTTTGCCTCATCCGCAACAAAGACCAGTTGCACATCCGCATGGTATTGCCTTGCAACAATATCCAGCACCATACATTTCAGCATGGCAAGCCGGCAGGCTGTTGTGCCGATCACACCGACGGCGTTAATCGTCTTCAGGTCGCAGACGACCGGCGCGCCCTGCACGGTGCGATACTCGTCGGAAAGCTGCGCGGGCATTCGCTGCAAATCATCCTCAATTTCCAGCTTCTCTTGCTTTTTATAGTTGATCTCACGTTTTGCCGTAATATCGCCCGTTCCGAGTCTGACGCAAAGAAAATCCTCGTCATCGGTGCTTCGATCAAACAGGTTATGGGAGAAGCTCATCAGGTTTTGACGTTCGACCTCATCCGAAACATAGATTTCTTCGAGCACCGTACGCTCCGCCTGTCTCGCCTGCTCAATTTCAATGCGTTTGTTGGAGATATAGGCGTTATACTTTTCCATGCGATCCTTTGTCGCCTGTTCAAATTCCTTATTTCCCGTTTTCATCCCGAGCACGGCGGTCACGATTGCCATCACGCCGGAAATCCCGGAGAAAATCAGCGTTGTGGGGCTTCCGATCAGCGCCATCACGCCGGATGTAACCAGCATGCCCAGCGAGGGAAGGAGCTTTTGCACAATGCCGCCTTTCGGCTTTTCGGGCTTCGCAGGGGGATCAAGAATCTCAATTTTCTCTTCGGACGGAATTACCTTTACACGGGTGTTGCGTTTGAACATCGGGTATGCTTGTTGCGTTTTTTCGTCGGAATAGTTTAAGCGATTGATTTGCACAACAGCAGAGTTCTCAGTCCACAGGAATCCGTCTTTGTAATAGAAGATGGCATCCGAAATCGAGAAAAAATCTCCATTTTGGATTTTCTCGCCGTTTTGCGCGCGGCAATCGTTGATATATACGCCGTAAGTTGTATTGCGGATATTGAGCGTCAGGGTATTGTTTGCCTGAGACAGCAGCAAGGAGTCATTTTTGACATATCGGCTGACAAGAACGATTTGATTTTCCTGACCCACACCGATTCCAAACGAGGAAATGCCGCGGATATCAATGCTTCGCGTGAATTTCTTGCGTTCGTTTTCGAAATCCAGCAGGAATTCAACCGCAAACAATTCCGTGTTGGAGTCCTGGTAATTTACACGAAAGGTACTGCCGTGCGAAAGGCGAAGCGTAAAGAGCTTTCGCGCGTCACCGACATTCAGATACAGATTATCGGAACAGAGCACAGACCACGCGCCGTCATTCTGAACAAAGGTTAACTCTATCTGCCCAAAGAAAAGCTCTCTGCGGAGACGTATCTCGCATTCTGTCGCAGTACCGAGCCTTACGCTCTTCATATCAGGCAGGAGTTCGGCTTCCTTATACAGGTTTTTCCCGGTTAGTATCATGCGGTATCTGTTTTCCATTCTCTTTACCGTTCGTCCTTTCTCTCGTCTTTGTTAAGCGGGAAAGCGAATTACCGTACCGTTCCGAACGCCGAATTCTTCCAGTGTTCGGTTTCCCCGCAGAAGCGCAATGGGGCGTTCGGCCTTCAGGTAACAGTTTTTGATGTCATTTGTGTCGATTCCAAGCCCGTAGGCGGTGTTCAGGGCAGTGACAAGCTCGTTTGCGGTAATATTGAGCGGCACTTCAAGATCGACTGTTTTCTTTCGTTTCTCCAAATCCAAAATGATGATAACCGTTTCCTGTTCCATGTTAAGCTCCTTAAATCAGCAGGTACGCAAGCTTTTGTACATCCTTTTCTTTGGATAATGCGTCCAAATTCTTTTTATCAAAGCCGTGGAAATGTTGCAGATATTCATTGATCGAGAATCTCAGCCGCAGCGAGGGATCGGTGAGCGCATTATCGGCGTCTCGGTCAAAATCATTGCAGATATACAAGAACTTTTCCCCGGATGCGCCGCTGATGCTCTCATAAAGGCGGTTTGTGGCAAACGCCGCCGCACGGCTTTGATCGGTAACGATGATCACCTTATCGGCAGTATCGATCAAGCGAGTTTTCTCCTCGTCGAACGTGCTGTCGACATCCACCACAACAAAGTCGTAATTCTTCGACTGCTTGGCAGACAGCGCAATCTGCTCAAATATCCGATACGAAAGCCCAAGCGACATCAGCGCCGCTTTGAACGGCGGCAGGTATTGAAAGCCTTCCTCACGAACGACATGGTGAATCTCGGCGAAGATGTTGTTGCTCCCCGTCAGAAGCTTTGCATAAACATCGTTTGCGCTGATCGGTGACGGATTGGAAAGCTTTGCCTGAAAATTTTGAAGACGATCCGCATTGATATACAGCACTCTTTTATAGCTCTTTGCCAAGGCAGCACACAAACCCATTGCGACCGTTGTTTTTCCGACTCCGCCCGCCGCAGATGTAACAAGAATAATCTGCGGCTCGGTTTTCTTCCCTTTGTCGCCGAAATCAAACGTCGGAGCACTTTTCCCGACGATCTCATTGAAAATTTCTTTCATGCTGGAGTATTTTCCGATGCGGTTGACCAAGAGGGACGCCGTAAACTCTTCCTGATCCGGTTCTTCCTGCATCAAGAACGTGTGGCGAATACTATGCCGTTGCAGACTGTCACTGTACAGGCCCTCCGAAACGACAAGAACATCGGCTGTCTGCGGCGAAGAAAAAAGCTTTTCGTAACAAGAACGCTCTGTGACGATCTCAAGGTCAATCTGATTGAAATACTCTTCAACGAACTTTAGCTGTAGCGGGATGGTATAGGCGGCGTCGGTGTCCGCGATGATCACTCTCGGTTTTTTCAACAGACACACTCCTTACTGAATCGTTACTTGAAAATCACTGTTTGCAAGGCGCAGTACATCCCCGTTCTTCAAGCCATACGGCTGCTGCGGCGAGAGCCTGCCCTGATTGATAAACGTTCCGTTTTTGCTGTTCAGGTCAACCACGGAAAAATCAGAGCCGTTCTTCAGAATCATGCAATGCGTTCTGCCGATAAACTTGTTAAAGCTGACGACGCCTTCCATATCCGGGTTTTTCCCGATGCGAAACTGCGTGCGATCCACCACCAGTTGAAGCGGGGTCGGCGCATTGAGCGTGCTGAGAATCAGCTTATGTTCTTTCACCGGATGCACCTCATGCGCGGGTGCGTCCGACGCAGCTCCGCCGCCGTTCACGATATCCGCCAATGACAGCGTTGCGTTGATGAGCGATTGCCGCATTTTTGTCAATTTGGGACTGCTCCCCGTCAGATCATCAATGCGCTGCACGAGCGCGCTTCGAATTTCGTTTTCAAACGTGATCTCGTCCGGATAGAATTTCTGATCAATGGGCAGATATATCAATCGCACTCTGTTTGTGTGAAAGTCAACGTAAAACTTGTTCAGCGCGGCATCTATATTCGTGCAGGAAAGGAAACCGACGTTTTTGAGTTCCACAATGCTTTTCAGAAGCGCGGCGGTCAGGTTTGCGGCGTTGTCCGGCCCGGAAGAAAGGAATACGTCCAGGAAACTCTTCATTCCGGAAGTCAGATAGTAAAGCTCATCCCGTCCGTTATACTTCATCCGCATACATTTCACCAAGCAATTGACATTGGGATTCTGCATGACCTTGTATTCTGTTGGCTGCACATTGACATTTTGTGCCAAAATATATGCTGAATTTGCTCCGCAGGTCATTTCCCGCAGGATGCCCTTTTCGGTTAAGGCACTCACCCCGGAATCCTCCTAATCGTCTGATTTGTCACAAGCCTCCACACAACACGAACGCGTTGTGCAGAAGCTTCTGACAATTCTTTTCCGCCCCCACCTGCGGAAAACCCGCAGGTGGGGGACTTGTTATATCGCTCAGTTAACCTTGCTCTTCTTTTTCTTCAGTCCAAACATTGTACCGAGTCCGCCGAGGACGAGCACGCCGCCGCCGATCGTGCCGAAGAACAGCGACTTGTTGGCAAACCAGCGAACGAACAGGTTCGTAGACACCGTCACATCGCTCTCCAGCGTGTACGGAACCGCAAACTCCGCTGCGTCGGATTCTGTCACATTGCCTGCCTTGTCGGTCAGGACAAAGCTCACATGCTGTTCATCGTTCTTCTCATAGATCGTGAACTGACCGGAATAGTTGCTGGCATCATCAAACTCCGTGGCGGTATCGACGATTTCTCCGTCGACCTTGACCTGCACGGAGGCAAGCCCGATGGTGTCATAGACCGTATAGCTGACTTCCAGCTCCGTTGCATTCACAATGCGTTCCTCCAGTCCGCTCACGCTGGTGAGCTGAGGCGCAGTGCTGTCGATATAGAACCGAATGTCGCCGGCAGAGTTATCCTCGGTGTTCTCGACCGTATTGTCGGCATCATCCGTCGTCGTTGCAGCCACGGTATAGACGCCGTCTTCGGCAAAATTGCTCTTGTCGATGGTGACAAGATAGCTGTACCAGCCGTCGCTGTCTGCCGTCGTTTCGGTAACGGTAAAGATCGCCTCCGTCGGTCTGCCGTCACGGGTAATCACCACGGAAACATTTTTGGGATCAATCGAGCTTGCATTGTAAATGGTAAGCGTCAGGTCTTCATCAAGACTCCGGTTATACGTTCCGCCGTCTGCAATCAGGCTCATCAGGCGTTCGCCGTATTCATAAACAGAGCCGAATCTGTTCACGGTAAAACGAACGGCCTTTTCGTCCGCGTTGTCGGACAGGTCTGCGCTACGAACGGTCAGGGTATAAATGCCATCCAGCTCTGCTTTCTTGCCGAACACATCAAGCAGCGCAGTTGCGAGGTTGTCTTTGTCCTTGACCAAAGCGTTTGCCTGCTTGCTCAGATCGATTTCGCTGCCGCGCTGAACGCCTTTCAGGGTGATTTCATACCCCTCCAGATTGTCATCGGAAACGGTAATATCGGGGATGATCACGTCATCGTAGGTGTAGGCTTTCCCCTCAACCACGCTGTCCGGCGCAATGGCGATCATGTCCGCCTTCGTATCGATCGTAAATTCCTTCGGCGCAGCGGAATTGCCGTAGTCAACATTGCCGCTTGCGTTCTCGGCGACAT
This sequence comes from uncultured Oscillospiraceae bacterium, assembly GCA_964425295.1. Classification (GTDB taxonomy): domain Bacteria; phylum Bacillota; class Clostridia; order Oscillospirales; family Oscillospiraceae; genus JAZOXB01. Next base: position 17,206 of record CAYRMX010000005.1, read on the forward strand.
CGATCACGGAAACATCAAACGTGTAATCACCGTCCGCGGAGAACGTCACCGTGGCAGTATGCGTGTCTCCGTTGTCCGTCCAGCCGGAAATTGCAGGTGTCTGCGCGCCGCGACCGGCTGCAACCGCCGCAACAGTAACCTTGCTTGCGTCGAAATTGTGCTCCACGATCGTGATTGTGGCTTCGCGTCCGGCTTTGAAGAACTTCTCGTTTTCGGTTTTTGTGAAATAGTTTTTGTTGGTCAGGTCGTTGTTGTTGTAACTGACGCTGATCGCGGGGGATGTGGTGTCAATGGTAATGCGATCGGACGTGAACGTTGCCATTTTGTTGTCGCTGCGGTCTGTATAGTCGGCAGTAACGATATAATGACCGTCTGCGCCGCCGCCGGCAGGCGCGGGGAACGTGATGGTCGCCACATGCTCATCCGCGCTGTTGCTGACCCACGCGACGGTAGCCTGCGAAGTTCCGCCGCCCTCGCGCTCGATCTTGATTCGGACGTCCTCTTGGAAGAAGTTCGCCTCGCGGAACGTCAGCGTCAGTGTTGCGGGGTGATTGTAATATCGATCCGTACCGACCGTGGCATTCGGCGCACTATATACGGCATTGGTGATCTGCGGCGCAATGCTGTCCACGACCAGAACCGTACCCTCGTCGGTAACCTCTTTGCTCGCATTGCCTTTGCCGTCGATCGCCCGGAAGCGGATGTTGCCTCTTAACTGGTCTGCGACCTCCTCCGGCAGGGTAACGGAGGCTGTGAATTTTGTTTTGTCCGTACGGTCGGGCTCCGCCGCAAGCGTCTTCTCGCCGAAATCTTCCAGATTGCTCTCGCTTACCTCAGCCTGCCGGTTGTAGCCCCACACAAAGGACTGCACACCAGAAGTCACGTCATATGCCGTGAACGTCACGGTGACCTGCGGCTGATAGAACCCAAGCGTCAAGCCGGAAAGCAGCGTATCTCGGAGCGATTTGGAGTAAGAAACCGTCATTTTCTCAGAATCCGGAGCAGTATGGTCGATCGTGAACGACAGGCTCGCTTCTTCGGCGGGATTCTCGGCAAGATCCGTGTAATTGAACTTCAGCGTGTAATTGGCATCCGAGAAGTCTTTTACAGACAGAGTATGCGTGTCGCCCTCCGTTTTCCAGTTTTTCGGGTTGTGAATATAGTCAATGACCTTCGTCTGCTCCACCGTTACATCCACGCCGGAAATATCCTTTGCAGAGTCAAATTTGACGTCAATATCCGCAGCGTTGAAATTATGTTCGGTCACGGTAAGCACAAGCTGCTGATCTTCGGACGAGTATCTCGGCGCAAGCTCAGGCGATGTCTTGTCGATAACGAATGTATAAGGAACGGTATAAGTATCCGTTTTCTCAGCGTCAGTCGAATCATTCGGTTGCATAACATTGCCGGATTTGTCCGTATAGCGGATCGTAACGGTATAATCGCCCTCAACTGCATTTTCTTCTTCGCCGCCAACCGTAAATGTGCCGATGTGCCGATTAGAAGTCGTATCGTTGTTTTCAGTCCATTCTACGTCGGTTTTTTCCCCATTTACCTTAACTGTCACATCTTCGGGGAAGAAGTTATTTTCCGTAATCGTCAGAGTAAACAGGATCGGGGTGCTATAGTATTTTTTTTCGCTGAGTTCGCGATTTTCTTTGGCATACGTCAAATCCATTTTCGGACTGATATCGTCCAAAACGAATCCGTCATTAGTGTCATTGCTTCCACTCTCATTACCGGCCTTGTCAACGGCAACGGCGAGGATTTTCCCGCGCATTTGGTCATATTCCTCGGTGGTAAGCGTGATGGTGGCAGTATAGCCCTTGATGACAGTATGAGGTTCTCCGGTTTCGTCGTCATTCACATCTTCTGTGATCGTTTTTACGTCATCAACCGTTTTTTTGTTGATCTCATTTGCGCCATCTTCACTGACATACCACCATTCGAAGTGATCAACGCCGGAGGTTGCGTCCTCTGCGGTGAATGTTACTTCTACCTCAGAGCGGAAGAAGCCAAGCGTCAGCACTTCACCGATGGTTTTGCTCACCGTGGGCGCGGAATATGTGACCACGCAGTCGCTCGGGGCGACGGAGTCGATTTTAAGCCCCTCAAGAAGAACTTTTTTGCAAATTCCGCCGTCGGTGGTGTTTCTGAGATAGATGTACTTATCGCTCGTACCCTGATCGGCAATCGTTACTTCATTGTTGAAATTGTCTGCTTCCTCGGCAATCTCGCGCGCAATCGTATATCCACTCGCCGGACGAACAGCAACCGCCGTCTTATACCAACCGTTGTTGCCATTCGGCTCCGTTTCGAGCACATACGGGTTCTCCGGGCAGGCGGCATACTTGATCGTGATTGTATAGGACGCCGTATCCGCGCCGTACTTTACCGTGCCATTCTCATTCCAATTCACCGCCGCTTTCGTTGCAATAACCTTAACTTTGAGTTCCCCGTCATTCGCTTCCAATGCAGCATTGAGTTTGGAATAATTCGAAATATTAACCGTTATATTTTCTTTTTTCAGTCCGGTCGACGTATATGCAAGACCAATCTCGCCGATATCGTCGATCGCCTTGCCATCCCCGTCTTCAAACCCAAAGCTCAGCGCTCCGGTATCTCCCGAATCCCTAAATGTGACTATATTCGTCGATACCACGCCGCTGTTTGTGCCAAAGACATAGGCATCCGCCTCAGGTGTTTCAAAGGATATCAAAGTTTCTCTGACGCAGATGGTGTGCGTAATACTTGCCGCGGCATAGTTTGCCGTTTCCGCAAGAGAAGCCGTTACGACAACCGTGCCCACACCGGAAAATGTCAGTTTCCCGTCCGTATCAATCGACGCATACGCGGGAGCGGCTTCCGAATCCGGATTTTTAACGGAGTATGTAATTACGGCGTCGGGATCGGATGTAAACGTCGCCGCAAAGTTATACTTGTTCTTTGTTGCATCCTTCGCATCGTATTTTGCATTCGTAGCGCCCTTGTCCTCATACCCTGCGGTAAACGCCAGCGCCGGTGTTGCACGCGTAATTTCCGAATCGTAGGTTTCGTCAAAATCCTCATAGCCGGTCTTTTCTGCGTGAACATAAATTTTATATTTGCCGACTGCGGAAATTTTGGGAATTTCGGTGGTAGCTTCTCCGGTTTCCCCGAGTTTATATGTGATGGTACATCCGGTCGGGAGGGCAGCGCCCTCTTCCAGCTCAATTGCCGCAAACTCCGCGCCGGTATATTCCTTGAGAACGCCCCGATATCGAATATCCAAAGTATTCTCGGAAATAACCGAGGTTACCGTTTGCGTGAAGTCGGCATAGCCTTCGCGGGTCACATCGACTTTGACCGTATAGGATTTCACATTTTTGATTTTCGGCATATTCGTGCCGTCGGCGTTCAATACGGTTGCCATTCCGTCAACGCTCACCGTGACACCGTCGTCATCCTGCGTTCCCGTAATTTGCACGGCGGGGAATTCTTCCCCGGTGTACTTTTCGTTTGTCGCCGTTACGGTAATTCCCGTGATAGACGGGACGGATTCCATGCGAACCACGAAATCCTGATCGGCAGAAGTGATGCTCTGCTCGCTCAGCGTTGCCGTCACATAGGTAGCGCAGGATACCGTGGCGCTGATTTTGTAAGTTCCTTCGACATAATCCTCGGCTGTCAGAACCTCGACCGTGCCGTATGCGTCCGTTGTTTTTGTGCTGTCAATCGTCTCAACGGTTTCGCCGGTAATTACATAGTGAACCGAAGCGCCGCTGATGGGATTGCCCTCGGAATCCCGAACGCTGATCGTTACGGCGTCGGCGTGATTGTCGGTGGCAGCCGTAATTCCGGGGATCGGCAGCATGCCGAGCAAGAGGATCATTGCCATCAGCGCGGCAAAGGCTCTCTTGACCCCATTACTTTTCAAAGTGTCCATGTCGTTTTCCTCTCCTTTTATGTCTTTTTGATATCATGTGATAATTCTTTCCGTTGAATAAAGCGTGCATGTGGAAGAAAAATGCGGTCAACGCGATGCTCACATACGCAAAATACGTTTCGCTCATAGGTGTCAGCAACGCCACGGATAAAAGGACGACGCTGATAAGCAGGCCGACATCAAAGAGCAGCGCGGGCAAATTGGATGCAAAGGACAGCACGCCGGGCAACCCGCTGAGGCGAATTCGTTCTTCTTTGCAGATTCGCTTTCCGACAATGCTCCCGAACATAACACCGAGATATCCCAGCAGCGCAGTCGCCCAAAACGAAGCTCCCAAAGCAAACACCCGTTCCCGCGAACCGTATTCCACGCTGACAACCGTTGGCATCAGCAGGAAACAGGCAGACATCGCGGTGAACAAAACAACCGATGCCCAAAACGAGATGATCAAGAAGCTGCGTTTGGTCACGGGATCACCTCATTTGTATGCGTGAACATTACCTCATCCAGCTTGGTCAGCTCTATCTGCGGTCGATTTTCCGCAACCTTTGTAATGGTCTCGGGCAGCACGGACGTTGCATATTCGTCAAGCTGCTCTGTTTCCGGCGCCAAATCGACTTCCAGCTTTTCCGTGGGATTGAGCTCGGCGGTATGCTCGTCCTTTTCGGTCAGGAGTCCCGTCTCCGGACGTTCGCCGTTTGTGTCGAGCGACCGGTGCGGCGCAGCCTCCGTAAGCTTCGCGGTTTTCCGCTTGGGAGGCGGCTCGATCTCGACCTGTTCCGTCAGCTTTCCGCGCGCCCTATTCCCCGCGCTGGTCTGAAACGACGGAATTTTCGACGCCGGCCCGCCGGTGCTGACCATCTGTTTGACGGATTTCTTCGCGGAACGGTTGGTAAAGTAATCGATCACCTTTGGAATTTTCAATGCCACGAACAGGACGATCGCGGCGGCGAAGAACACGCCGGCAAAAACGAACGCAACCACCGAAAGGGACGATAATGTCTCTGCCATCAGTTCTCACCGCTCCTTTCCCGCGTTGTATAAGCAGTTTCGATCGACTCGCGGCAACTGCCGTAATTTGAAGCCATCTCGCTTTGCAGTGCCTGCGCCTGCGACTTGTTCGGGTTCAGAGCCATCGCCCGCTTGTAAACATCGTCAAACAGATCCAGCACCTCTGTCTTGCTTACGCCGAGCTGCGCCATATTCTTGCGCTCCATGTACAGCATATTGAACACCACGTTATACAAGGTCAGCTTGTTATACGGGCCTTCTTCCCGAATGCTGCTGACGCGGCTGCCGATCTCCGTGAAAAGCTGCTCATAATTGCTCTTGTCCGCCTCATCGACATTGAGCTTTCCCGTGTCGGAATCCAGCAGATAGGTGTTATAGAAATAACACACCCAATAAAAGCAGTCGGAAATGGTCTTGTGCTCATAGTTCGCACTGCTGTTGAAATTCGCTTCAAAGAACGGGTATGCCTGCTTTGCCCTTGCGCCGTCGCTGGAGCTGCCGTTTGCTTCGGTGTAATAGTTAAAATACATCGTGCCGATCTTATAACGGAGCTCGCAGACCTCCGGGCTGTTCGTATCAAACAGGTCGCGGTTCTTGTTATAGAGGTTAATGAACTCTCCGCTCTCCGCGGTGCTGAATCTCCCGTTATCCTCATAAGCTTCCAGCAGCCTTGTATAAGCGCGCAAATCACTCGGATAAATCGAAATTGCCCGCTTATAGCCATCAACCTTTGTCGCATGCGGCGTTGAGGACTCCACGCCGATCAGGCTTTCGTAGTCGTCGCTGTTGATCTTATCGGAAACGCCTTTCAGTACAAATCCGGCAATCAGCATAATGACGCTCAACGCGATTGCGCCGAGGAATGCACCGAGCTTTCTCTTTTGCTTCTTGCGGTAATCGTGCGTCAGCTTGCCCGGATCGTACAGATCGCGAAGCAGCTCGTCACAGTTTTGATAACGGTTTTCCGGCGCGGGCTGCACACATTTGTCCACGATGATTTCGATGCCTTCGGAAAGCTCCGGATTCCAATTGCGGACGGAGGCGTACTGATCGCCTTTTCGCGGGTCGACGCCCGTCAGCAGATGGTGCATCGTCATGCCGAGGCTGAAAATATCGGAGCGGACGTCCGTGTGGCCCGCGTAATGCTCCGGCGATGCATAGCCCCTTGTGCCGAGCACGGTGGTGTCCGCCAGATTTTTGTCCTTAAATTCTCGGGCAATGCCGAAGTCAATGATCTTTATGATGCCGTACTCGCCCTCCGGCTTCAGCATGAGGTTTGCAGGCTTCATATCGCGGTAGATGATGGGATGCGGCTTTTGCGAATGCAGGTAGTTCAACGCGTCGCAAATCTGCATTGCCCAGTGGATCACGTTGTCCTCCGATTGCGCTCCGTGCTCCTCCAGGATCTTGTCCAGCGATTCTCCTTCGATATAGTCCATAACGATGTAGATCGTCTGACCGTTGTCAATAATATCGACAATACGCGGGAACGCGGGGTGATCCAGACGCTTGATCAGGTTGGCCTCTGCCATCAGGCTGTTGACCACGATTTCGTCATTTTTTGAAACGCCTTTTTTCCGAACTTCCTTGACCGCCCACTGTTTGTTCAGGCGCTTATCCATTGCCAGATAAACAACGGACATACCGCCCCTGCCGATTTCGGTCAGAATCTCATATTTGCCGTCAATTACACTGCCGATCTGTGTCATGCGCCGTCACCTCGCTCCGTCTTGACGAGAATCACGGAAATGTTATCTCGTTCCTTGCGTGATTTGACCAAATCAATCAGGTATTTGCAGTTACTGTGCATCGCATTCTTGTTGACCAAATTGACGGGATTCAGAGATTCGTAGATTTCCTTCGGCGTGATTTCATGCCGGAAGCCGTCCGAGCAGAGCATATACGCTCCGGGCAGTGTTTTGCCGTAATACAGCACCGGCTCCATGTTCTTGGACGCCCCGACGCACTGGAGCAGCATGTTCCGCTTCGGATCGACCTTTGCCTGCTCCAATGTCATCGTGCCCCGCACGATTTCCCGATGAACATAGGTCTGATCCTCCGTTAGCTGCCGGAGATCGTTGCCGATATAGTAAGCCCGACTGTCGCCCACATGCGCAATCAGATAAGATTCTCCGATAAACAGCATTCCGGTGAATGTCGTCCCCATGTTCCCGCCGCATGCAGTGCCGTAGGTCATGATCTTCACATTGAGCTCTTTCAGCAGCAAGCTCCATTGATTTCCGATGACTTGCATATTAGGCTCTACAAGCTCAAACGGAAGGATCTTATCAAACCACGCCTTAAATGCGCGGAGCACCGTCGCACTGGCAAGCTCTCCCCTGGAAAGCCCGCCCATCCCGTCGCAGATCACAGTCATTAAGACCTCCCCTGCGGGTGTGCTCGCATGTTCAATCAGGACGCTGTCCTGATTGGTGCTTTTGGTATTGCCGATGTCCGTGTCCGCCGTAGCAATAAACCGCACGATTTCTTTCTCCCCTCATCTCAATTCGCGTGGAATTCAAATTCTTCATTCGCTAATTGCAGAATATCTCCGTCAAAGATCTCCACTTCCTCCTCGGGCGTGAGCATATAGCCGTTTCGGTAGGTCTTGTTCGTGGAATTTCTGTCGCAAACGAAGAATCGATTGCCTCTCTTGATGATATCTGCATGGCTGCGACTGATTGCTCCATTGTTCGAAATGAAGCAGTCCACATAGCTGCGTTCCTTGCCGATTCGGAATACCGGCTTACTGACGCTGATTTGTTCGTTCGTTGAACGACGAATCAAATACGGGTAAGAATTATTCGCCGCGCGCTCTGTTTGAGGTCGCGGCGCAGCATTCGTCAATAATCCGGTCTCCTCCGTCTCCGGCGAGGTATCGGGAAAATCTTTGAATTGTTCTGTCGCTCCGTTGCTTTCAAGAATGCCCGTTTCTTCGCCCCATTGCGGGAACTGTGTTGTATCGAGCAATCCCGTGTCTTCCTGCCACTGCGGAAATTGCTCGGTATCCAGAAGCCCTGTTTCCTCTTGCCATTGCGGGAATTGCGTTGTGTCAAGCAGCCCCGTTTCTTCGCCCCATTGCGATTCCATGTGCGCTTGCGGGGTGAATGACGCGTTTTCTTCCGCCGCGGCATCGTCGCGCGCTGCGTCTAATAAAGCGGTATCGTCGGGATATTCTTCTGTCAGCAAGTCGGTTTCTTCAACGTTCGGTTGTGTTTCTCCTGCAACATCGGCATCTTGCAAAACGTCTGTTGCAGGTGCAAACGCGGTGAGCTCGTCCGCGTGCGGCTTCCCCTGTGTATCATAGTGGCTATAGTAATCCGCTCTCTTGTTTGTGATGAAACCGCTCATGGACGTCTGCATTTTGCACAGTTCTTCCGCAACGCGTGCGTCATATTGTTTGATATACGCCAGGATCCGGTTCGGCGAATAGCTCTGCCGGCTGCGCAGCAGCGACAAAAACCTCGCCGGATACTGCATGTCCTCTTCCGGCGCAGGGCGCCAATGGCAAATAATCATTTCCATCAGCTCTCGCATCGTGGCGCACGGATTGCCTGTTAAGAGCGGGAGATAAATAAACTGAAGCTCCTTCGTGTAGGGATTGATAAAAATATAGCGCAAATCTATAATTAAATGCTTGACTGCAAAGCCACCCGAGGTGATTTTCCTTTCCAGCCGAAGAATTTGCGCTAATATCAAATGAAATTCATATCCGGTTAATTGTTGCTTGAGATAATCGGACATGCTTCTTCCTTGAGGACCGGTGTATTCCAGAAGATTCGATTTCACGATCACAGGGCTGAGAAGTCCTCTGAAGCCTCTTTGCGAAATCATGGAAAGTTCCCGCGCAGCAAGCTGTTCCTCTCGGAGCAGTTTAACTTTTACAAACAACTTGGAATTCTTGTTTTTGGCTTTATATTTTGGCATATAAGTTTCCTCAACGGAAAAATCGAATCACGATCCCGCAGGATTCCATACTGCGGCGCAGCGATTTTTCGTAGAACTATAAAATATACGAA
>CAYRMX010000006.1:0-25295 GCA_964425295.1 uncultured Oscillospiraceae bacterium
CGGCGGTGCCGTGCTGGTCGTCGTGGAAAATGGGAATGTCGCAGCGCTCCTTGAGCTTGCGCTCGATCTCGAAGCAGCGCGGGGCGGCGATGTCTTCGAGGTTGATGCCGCCGAACGAGCCGGAGATCAGCGCCACGGCGTTGACGAACTCATCGACGTCCTTGGTCTTGACGCAAAGAGGGAACGCGTCGACACCGCCGAACGCCTTGAACAGGACGCACTTGCCTTCCATGACAGGCATGCCGGCTTCCGGGCCGATGTCGCCCAGACCGAGGACGGCAGAGCCGTCGGTGATGACGGCGCAGAGGTTGTGGCGGCGGGTCAGGTCATAGGAACGGTTGACGTCTTTCTGAATTTCGAGGCAGGGCTGTGCAACGCCCGGCGTGTAAGCAAGGGAAAGGTCATCCTTCGTCTCGACGGGCACTTTGGCAACCACTTCGATCTTGCCTTTCCACTGTGCGTGCAATTTCAGGGATTCTTCTGCGTAGTTCATAATGATAGCTCTCCTTTGGTTGGTTTTGTCGCCTTGCAATTGGCATTTATCAAGATATTTCTTCTGTTTGAGAATAACAGCCGCAGCCGCGGTTGTCAAGCTTTTTTTGCAAAAATCGATATTATTTTACCGAATATTTTTTACTGCTGCGCCACGGGCAGCGTCGAGCCGCCGTAGGGCATGGCGAGGACGGTGGCGTCGCTGCCCAGCTCGGCATAAGCAGCGTCCAGCGCCTCCTGCGCACTTGCAAACGGTTGAAGGAAACACTTACGCGTCAGCTCGTCCGGCATTTCCGAAACAAGATAGATCTGCGCGCGCTCGAGCACCATCGCGATGGCTGCCGCCTTGTGCCCGCCGAGCTGGAAGTGCTTCTGCACCCGCTCGGTCAGGTCGGAGGGCTTTTCAGCCTCCTGAATCCAGCGCTCGAAGACGCCCTCGCCCAGTCCCTCGCGGCACGAGCCGATGAGGATGATGATGCCGCCGTCGCGCACGGCGTGCTTGGCATTGTCGAGGGCTTTCTGCGTCTGATAGAGGTTGAGATCCTTCGGCGCGCCGCCCTGGCTGACAAGCACGATGTCGGCGCGGCGCTCGATGGGCTTGCAATAGAGTGTGTCGAGGAACGCGCAGCCCGCGCGATGCGCCTTGACCGGGTCGCCCGCAACGGCGTGGACGATGTTCTTGTGCTCGTCGAGCACGACGTTCACAATATAATCAATGCCGAGGATGCGTCCCGCCTGCTCGATGTCCTCGCGGATGGGGTTGCCGTCGAGCTTGCCGGCGTGCGCCTCCGGGCGGATCATCATGCGGTGATTGCACTGGATGGCGTCGCGGGTGGAAACGCCCGGCATGATCGCCTTTGCGCCGCCGGAATAACCGGCAAAGTAGTGATATTCAATGTTACCGAGGCAGATCACGCGGTCTGCTTCCGCCACGGTGCGGAAAATGTCGACCGGCGTTCCGGCATCCGTCATCCCAAGATGGACGCAGTCGTCCGGGTCGGAGTCGACGCAGCGCAGCTCCTGCCACGCGCGCTCCCCCGCCAGATGGCGCTGCTCTTCGGGCGTGTGATGACGGTGGCTGCCCAGCGCGAAGACGAGGGTAATGTCCGCCTTGTCCACGCCGGCGGCATAGAGTCGGTCGAGCAGCGGCGGCATGATCTTCCACGTCGGGCAGGGACGGGTGATATCGGAGGTCACGATGGCGATCTTCTCGCCGGGACGGACGATCTGCGCAAGCTCCGGCGCACCGATGGGCGCGTCCAGCGCGGCGCGGACGGCGTCCTCACCGGTCAGACCGGGCGTCAATTCATTGGCATGCAGGACACCCAGCAGGCGGTCGTCGCGCACTTCGACCGTCTGCGTCCCTGTGCCGAACCCGAATTCCAGCTTCATTGCTTTTCCTCCAGCGTTGCACCGTGGCGCAGCGCCTTGACGACCGGAAGCTCCTCGCCCGTCAGGAAGCGGATGAGCGCGCCGCCGCCGGTGCAGATATAGTCGATGTTGTCGGTCTGACCGTACTTGCTTGTGGCAGTAATACTGTCACCGCCGCCGACGACGGTGTAGCCCTTCGTTGCGCCGAGGGCAAGCCAGACAGCCTTGGTGCCAAGCTCCGTTGTCTCCTGCTCAAAGACACCCATCGGGCCGTTGACAAACACGGTCGCGGATTCCTCGATGATTCTCTGATAGTTCGCAGCCGTCTCCGAGCCGATGTCGAGCGAGCCGATGTCCGCCGGGATGCTTCCGATGCAGGCTTCGCGGCGTTCGCCGTTTTCCAGCCATGCAAGGTCGGTCGGCAGGACGATGCGGTCTGCGTATTTTTCCAGCAGCGTCTTCGCCACGTCGATGTATTCGCCGTAATTGGATTTATAAATGAAATCGAGGCTGCCCTTGCCGATCTCCTCGCCCTTGGCGGTCAGCAGAATGTTGCCCACCAGTCCGCCCGTCAGGACGCGGTCGGCTGCGCCGCCCTTGAGAACCGTTTCAAGCATCAAAAATGCGTCGGAGATCTTCGCGCCGCCGAGGACGAACGTGCACGGACGGGCGGGCGACTCCATCAGCTCGGAAATGACGCAGTATTCCTTTTCAAACAGGCGTCCCATTGCCGACGGAAGCACCTGTTCAAAGCCGCAGAGCGTCGGCTGGTCGCGGTGCGCGGCGGCAAAGGCGTCACACACATACAGGTCGGCAAGCGGCGCAAGCTTGCTTACGGTGACGGTCTGTGCCTGTTGCTCATGCGTAAGCTGCAATTTCAGTTCAAAGAGCGTCTGCTCCTCTGCCATGTAGCGGACATTTTCCAGAAGCAGGATCTCCCCGTCCTTCAGCGCACGAATGGCGTCCTGCGCGGCAGGGCCGCAGACGTCCTCGACGAACTGCACCGGGCGATCGAGCAGCTCCTCCAGCACCGCGCGGTGCGGCTTGAGCGTGTAATAGTTCTTATATTCGATGTCACTGCCCTGATGCGCCATCAAAACGACCCGCGCGCCCTTGTCCGAAAGCTCACGGATGGTGGGCACGCATGCGCGGATACGCGTGGTCGAACGCAGCGTCTGCGTCTGACGGTCGACGGGCTGGTTGATATCCACACGGCAGAGCACGGTCTTGCCGCGATAGTCAAAATCGTCTAAGGTTTTAATTCCAAATCGCATAATTTTGCCTCCAAAAAAGGCGGCGGTACAGCGCGGCAATGCCCGGCTGTACCGCCGCAAATCACGTTTGTTGCGTGGATGTTCCTGCGTTTCGAAGCGCCGTCGCTTTCATTTTGATTGGAAATCGGCGCGGCTCGGAATCGCTCTTACTTCTTGAACTTGCCGATGTGCAGGTACTTGTTCGTCTCGGCAGTGCCTTCCTCGCGGGTGAGCTGCATCTTCATGCAGGCGCGGATGGCGTCCATCGTCTCCGGGATGGTGACGGATTCCTGCGGAATGTTGATGGCATACATGATGTCGTTGCCGGTCTCGACGATGGAGTCCGCCCACAGACCGATCTCGTACATGTCGCCGCGGCGGTTGCCGAGGTCGCGGGCATACTTGAACAGGCTCGCATTGCCCTTGAAGCCTTCGTCGATGGTGACCACGCGGATACGCGGATGCTTTTCAAACGCAGCCAGCGCAGCTTCCTTGGTGATCTTCTTTCCGTCCTTCGCGGAGGCGACGACAGTGATGATATGACCGTGCGTCACGGGCGTGTGGACGAGAATGCCGGTGGCTTCGACGTGCGGCATGATGGTCATGAGGTCGACCGCCTGATGGGACGGTGCCTTGTCCATCTGCAGAGCGTTGGTCAGTCCGCGATGATAATCGCCGGGGTCTGCAACGCGGCGGATGATGGTGATGGCGACCTTTTCAATGCCGAATTCGCGGTCGAGGCAGTCGACCGTGCGGATCAGGCCGGTGGTGTTGCAGGAGGTCAGCTTGAGGTAGTCCACGCCAAGACCCTTTTCATAGTTGGCATAGCCGTGGAAGAAGACGTCCGCGACGGAGTTCTTTTCGCCGCCCTGGAAGATCGCCTTGACGCCGTATTTGACATACAGCTCCTTATTCTTCGCACCCACGCCGCCGGGAGAGGAGTCGAGCATGACGTCGACGCTCTTGCAGAGCTGTTCGAACGTGCCCGCAACGGGGATATCCTTGGCTTCGAACGCAGCCTTGTCCGCGCCGTCGACCAGATAGAGATCGTACTTAACGCCGTTTGCGCCGATCATATCGTTCTCGCGCAGCGCCTGAATGGAAAGCGTCGGGGCAAGATCCGCAATGCCGACCAGCTCCATGTCGCCCTGCATGGCAACGCCGTCTGCCAGTCGCTGACCGATCGTGCCGTACCCGGCAACGCCAACTCTGATTTTCTTCATTGATAATTCCTCCTTGTTTGCTTTACAAGTGGTTTGATTTTATGCTTTGAGCAGTTGTCTGACCGCTGCCAGCCAGCCTGCCGCCGCTTCTTCCTTGCTCGGAAGCGGGAGGCATTCTGCACTCAGAACGCCGTCATAGCCGATGCCGTGCAGTGCGGCAATCACGCCCGCCATGTCTATGTGACCCTGACCGGGATAGCAGCGGTTGGAGTCAGCCAGATGGACATAACGGATCTCCGGCGCACAGGCGCGGATGGACGCGGTTAGATCTGCTTCTTCAATGTTCATATGGAACGTATCGATCAGAAGCCCTGTGTGCTTCAGACCGTGTTCGCGCACAAAATCGGAAATTTCCGCCATTGTGCACAGGAAATTGTTCTCGTAACGGTTGATCGGTTCAAACACGATCTCCACGCCCTCGTCTCCTGCGACCTTGTCAAGATGCAGCATGGAGGTCGTCAGGCGTTCCAGCACCGCGGGAAGCTCACCGAAATGGGAAAGGTTCCCGCGCATGCAGCCGACGATGACCTTGGCTTGCAGTCCGCCCGCCAGAGTGACAAACTGCTCCAAGCGCTCAACGGCTGCTTTGCGGCGGCTTTCATCCGCGTCGGTAATGGAGAGGTGCTCGTTGACATAGGCTCTGCCCGTTCCGAGGGCGGTGACGCAAAGCCCGGTGCGGCACAGCGCCGCACGGATGGCTTCTGCATCCGCTGCCACGGGATCGGTGAAATGCAACTCAACGCCGTCATAGCCCAGACGCGCTGCCGTTTCAACGCCGCAGACGGGATCGCCCTCGCAGGTAAACGGTGCGCTTCCGATCAGCCGGTCGACAACGGGTAGGGATGTTTTCATGCTTAGGACTCGACAAACAGACCGCGGCGTGGAAGCTCATGCACAGACTTCCAGCCCTCGGAGAGCGGCTCGCGCAGGCAGGGCTCGATCTCCTCGTAGGGACGCAGGCTGAAGCTCTTCGGATCGGGAACCTGACCGGCGGGATATGCGTCCAGGATGTCCTCGACCATCGCGTTGAGATACTCGCAAATGGCGGCAATGGCGCGCTTGACGCGGCGGGCATCGCCACGGGACGGATAACCGACAACGCCTTCGGGCGTGCCGAAGCGTTCGATGACGCGGTGACCCTCGGCCTCGGACCACTTGTTCGGGCGGTGGAAGGAGTCGACGCTGCCGTCATAGAAGCCTTCATCGAGCATGCCGAAGCTCTTTGCCTGTGCATCGACGACGCAGCTCATGTCGACCATGCCCGGGAACATCAGCAGCGCAGCGGAGGTCTCCGCCTCGTCGGCGTGGACGAACGGGGTGCTGACGAAGTCGGGGCGCTCGTCGCCCAGCGGATAGAAGAACTCACGCACAGCGCGGTGCCACTCAACGACCGTGGCAAACGCCGGGAGCTGATAACGCTTAAAGAATTCCTGAATTGCGGATTCCATCATCCAGTCCATGCCGTGGTTGTTGACCAGAATGATCTTGCGGAAGCCGTCGTCCCACAGACCTGCCATCACGTTGATGAGGGTATCAACGATGGAGCGCTCGGTGGTCATAACCGTGCCGGGCATGCCGCAGTGATGGTAGGGATGGCCGCCGTAGTTGATGGGCGGAAGTGCAAGAGCAACTTCGTGACCCGCCTTTGCGGTCTTGCGGCGAACCGCCTCGCAGATGGACGTGCACATGAAGGTGTCAAGGCCGGAGTTGTTGTGAATGCCGTGGTTCTCGGTGCAGCCGATGGGAACGAGAACGATGTCGTTCTTGTGGCGCTTTTCGATGACCATTTTGCGCGGAGAGGTCTGAATATAGCAGCCGGGCTTGCCAATTTCGGAATCGGACGGAATGCCGTAATCATCGAGAATTGCCTGGATCTCTTCTTCGGAGGCGTCCCAGAGGCGCTTCTTGAGCTGTCCGATTTTGTTATCCTCAAAGAAAATGTTGGGATATTCGGTGGTCAGATACTTTTGATACATAATGTCCTCCTTATAATCTGCGTTCAGACGTTCCCATCAGGAAAAGTGCGAAGCCCTGTTTCCTCATGGCAGCCTCCAAGCGGTGTATACGGTTTGGTGTCTTCGGTGCGGCGGCGTACCGCCGCACCGAAGCGCTACAAAGAAAGGAATGCTGAAAGAAAGGAATCGAAATCAGTTGTTCTTGAAGGTGTCGGCGTTTTCCTTGGTGACGACCAGCGTCTCGACCTCGTAGAAGGAGTCGACGTCCTTGCCCTCGAGGATGTCAACAGCAGCCTGAACAGCGGTGTAGCCCTGCATGTAGGGGTTGCCGAACGAGGTAACGGTGATTTTGCCTTCCTTCAGAGCGGCGACGGCGTCGTCGTTGGCGTCCTGACCGGAGACCATGATCGTGCCGGTGAGACCGGCAGCGTCGATCGCCTCAGCAGTGCCGAGCGCCATTTCGTCGTTGCAGCAGAGAACGGCGTTGACTTCCGGATGCGCCTGCAGGAGGTTCTGCACGACGTTCAGAGCATCGGCACGGGAGTAGTTGGCAGACTGCTGCGCAACAACTTCGATGTTGGGATACTCAGCCAGAGCCTTTTCGAAGCCCTTGACGCGGTCGATGGAGGTCTGAGCGCCGGTGGAGCCTTCGATGATGAAGATCTTGCCTTCGCCGTTCATCAGCTCGAACATCGCCTTAGCGGTGTTGTAGCCCTGGTTGATGTTTTCCAGACCGCAGAAGGTCTTGTATTGGGTCTCGTCGGCAATCTTGGTGTTCAGGTTGACAATGGGGATGCCGGCTTCGTTGATCTTCTTGGTTGCGGGAACAACAGCCTCGGAGTCGACCGGTGCGAGAACGACGCAGGAAACGCCGGAAACGATGGCTTCTTCACAGAGGTTGGCCTGCTGCTCGTTGCCCGAGCCTTCAGCCGTATCAACAGGGGTCTTGCAGGTGACGGTGTAGCCGAGTTCTTCACCGGCAGCCTTTGCGCCGTCCATAACGCTGATCCAGAACGGAGCGGTAGAGTTCTTCACGATGACGAGGATTTCCTTTTCGTCGGGGGTTTCGTCCTTGGAACAGCCGGCAAACATGCAGACGACCATTGCAAGGGCAAGGATGAGTGCAAAGATTTTTTTCATTTTTTCCTACTCCTTTTGTGTTGATGAATTGTTCCTTATCATAACAGCCGAAGCTGTGATGACCAAATCAGAGCGCAGCCTTTTCGCGCTTGCTCTTGCGTTCGGCAAAATAGCTCATCAGCAGGTTCAGTCCGCGCTCATAGAAGA
This sequence comes from uncultured Oscillospiraceae bacterium, assembly GCA_964425295.1. Taxonomy (GTDB): domain Bacteria; phylum Bacillota; class Clostridia; order Oscillospirales; family Oscillospiraceae; genus JAZOXB01. Next base: position 7,582 of record CAYRMX010000006.1, read on the forward strand.
CGGAGAACAGGATGACCATACCGACGACCGCCTGCTGCCAGTTGGTCGAAACGCCCATGATGTTCAGACCGTTGCGGATGAACATGACGACCAGCGCGCCGATGACAGTGTTGATGACCGAGCCCTTGCCGCCGCCGAATGCGATGCCGCCGATCAGCGCCGAAGCGAGGGAGTCAATGGTCAGCGTGCCCTTGATGGTCGGGTCGGCTGCGTTCAGGCGGGCAAGATAGAGGATGCCGGTCAGGGAAGCCAGCAGACCGTTGATGACGTAGACGGAGATGACGATCTCGTCTGCGCGCATGCCCGCGAGCTTTGCCGCCTTGCGGTTATGACCCAGCGCATACAGGGAGCGCCCGTAGGTAGTGCGCTTGGTGAGGAAGTACAGCAGGACGAACACGACGATCGTGATGAGCGCGATGTTCGGGACGCCGGGGATGAGCTGACCGTTGGTCAGTGCGCGGAACGCATCGGGGAAACCGTAGATGTACTTGCCGTCGCAGACGACGTAGGCAAGACCCAGCGCCACGAAGTCGACCGAGAACGTTGCGATGAACGGCTCGATCTTGACCTTGGAGATCAGGATACCGTTGAGCAGCCCGAAGACAACACCGACGCCGACGGCGACCAGAATGCCGACGAGATAATTGCCTTCGCTGAAGAAGCTGCCGCTGAGATAGCTCGAAAGCACCATGTTCGATGCCATCGAGATGTCGATGCCGTTGGAGATGATGGCAAGGCTCATGCCGAACGCCATCAGCAGCGTGAACGGCGTTTGCTGGAAGACGACCTGGCTGATATTCTGCCAGTTGAGGAATGCGCCCGGCTGGAGAACAGCCATGATCGCCATAACGACGATGAGGATCAGGAAACGGGAGAGCAGGTCAACACGGTTCTTAGTTTTCAGTGACATGGCCGTAAACCCTCCTTAATCCCTTGATGTTCTTTCTGTGTTCGTTGGCAACGTCCACAACGATCATGGTAACGATGACCACACCGATGAGGGCTTTCTGCCATGTTGCGGGAATACCCATCAGGCTCAGACCGCTTGCCAGCACACGCAGCAGAAGCGTTCCGAAGACGGTGCCGAGCAGACCGCCCTTACCGCCTGCCATCGAAGTGCCGCCGATCACGACCGCCGCCATTGCGTTGAAGGAATAGTCCACGCCGACCGAGGGGCTGCCGGAGTTCGTCATGCAGGCGATTGCAACGCCTGCGATGGCTGCGAAGAGTCCAGCCAGTGCGTAGACCCAGATGCGGGTCTTGGTGACCTTGATGCCGGAGACGTTTGCGACGTTTTCCGAGCCGCCGATCGAATAGACATTATAGCCGAACGAGGTCTTCTTCTGCACGAGCACCATCAGCGCGACCAGAACGATCGTGATCCAGATGATGACGTACAGTCCGAAGATCTTGCCGTTGCCGATCCAGTCGAGGAAGTCGTTCTTGACCGAGATGGTCACGCCGTCGGTCAGAACCAGCGCAAGACCCGCGAAGATACTCATGCTGGAAAATGCAACGACCCAGTAGTCGAATTTCAGCTTTGCGACGAGCAGACCGTTGAATGCGCCGATTGCAAGACCCATCACAAGCGGGATCAGAATGACCAGTGCCGTCGGCACGCCTGCCCGATTCAGCAGCGCGACCACAACGGCTGACATAGAGACCGTCGAACCGACGGAGATGTCGTTTTTGCCCATCAGGATGACCAGTGTCAGGCCCGTCGAGGTGAGCAGCAGCGTGCAGCAGTTGCGCAGAATGAGCATCAGGTTGTAGCTCGTGAAGAAGCGATCCGTTGCAATGGAGAAAAACAGGATCAGAAGAATGTCACCGATGAGAATTCCGGGGATATTCAGTTTCCGGTAGCCGCTGCGAAGCTTTTGCAATGCAGGCGGCATTGTCAGTTTACTCATTCTTTGACCTCCTCTCCGCCGACGGCGTAACGCATGATGGCTTCCTGCGTCAGGTTGGGTCTTCTGACCTCACCCGTGATCTCGCCATCTTTCATAACATAAACGCGGTCGGAAATACCGACGACCTCGCTCAGCTCCGAGGAGATCATCAAAATGCCGTAGCCCTCGCCCGCCAGACGGTCGAGCAGGTGATAAATCTCGCTCTTTGCGCCGACGTCGATGCCGCGTGTCGGCTCATCGATGATGAGGAAACGGCAGCCCGTCTCCAGCCACTTGCCGATAACAACCTTCTGCTGGTTACCGCCGGAAAGCTCTCCGACAAGCTTGTCCGCCGACGGCGTGACGATGCGCAGTTCTTTGACATACTTCTCGCCGATCTCGTCTTCGGGCTTCCGTTGCAGAATGCCGTGGCGGAAGACCTTTCCGAGGCTTGCGGAGGTGAGGTTTTCCTTGATCGGCATTTGCAGCACCAGACCCTCGATCTTGCGGTCTTCGGGAAGCAGTCCAAGCGACTGCTTGACACTCTTGCGCGGCGTCGTCTTGTGGATGGTCTTGCCGTAGAGCGTATAGCTGCCGTGCTCGATCGGTTCGTCACCGAAGACCGCCTTGGCGATTTCCGTGCGTCCTGCACCGATCAGACCCGAAAGGGACACGATCTCGCCCTCTCGGACGGAGATATTGACATTGCGGAAGCGATAACCGCCGAGGTCATGCGTTTCGAAAATCAGCTCGCCGGGGGTGTTGTAATTACGCTCATACATCTTCTCGATGCGGCGGCCGACCATCATGGAGATCAGCGTGTCCAGCTCGACATCGGCAACGTTGACGGTGTCGATATACTGACCGTCGCGCATGACGGTGACATGGTCGCCGATGCGTTTGATCTCGTCCATGCGGTGCGAGATATAAATGATGGCAACGCCCTGCTTCTTCAGGCGCTCGACGATCTCGAAGAGCTTGGTGATCTCGCGGCTCGTCAGGGAGGAAGTCGGCTCGTCCATGATGACCAGCTTGACCTCCTTGGACAGCGCCTTGACAACCTCGACCATCTGCATCTGCGCAACGCTGAGCTTCTTGACCAGCGTGTTGGGGTTCATGTCCAGTCCGAGGCTCTCCATCAGCTCACGGCTGTCGCGAACCATCTTCTTATAGTCGACGACGCCCTTGAGTCCCTTCTTCATCGGCTCGTGACCGAGATATATGTTCTGGGCGATGGTGCGCTCGGGAAGCAGGTTCAGTTCCTGATGGATGATGCTGATGCCCGCGTCCATGCTCTGACGGACGTTAGTGAAGTTGACTTCCTTGCCGTCATACCACATGGAACCCTCGTCCCGGTGATAGACGCCCGAAATGATCTTCACGAGCGTGGATTTGCCTGCGCCGTTTTCACCGAGCAGGATGTGCACCTTTCCGCGTTCGCAGGTAAGCTGCACCTGATCCAGTGCCAATGTGCCGGGGAAACGTTTTGTGATCCCCTTCATGCGAAGAATAACTTTATCTTCGTTGAATTCCAAGGCGATTCCTCCTAACCTTCTGTGTTTGTGGGTGCATCGGCGGTCGCTGTGCCGCTTTGATTGAGCTTTTCATTGACCAAGCAGATCGAAGTGTTGTCCATTTGTCCCAAGCCCATTGCCATCAGGGTGTTATACATCTGCATCGTGACGGCGGCGGTGGGAACGGCCGTATCGGACGCGGCCGCCATCTCCATTGCCATCTTCATGTCCTTGTGCATGTTGTAGCCCGTGGAGGTGGGAGCGAAATCACGCTGTCGGAGCGTGTCTTTCTTGTATTGATAAATCGGGGCGCCTGCCGCACTGTCGGCGATCAGGTCGAGCATTTCCGCCCGGGGAAGTCCGAGCTTTTGCCCCAGCACAAGCGCTTCGGAAAGCGCCTGAAGCTCCTGCGCAAGCAGCATGTTGATCAGCAGCTTCATCACGCGGGATTCCTCGCCTGCGCCGAGATAAGTCTGTCGGCTGCCGAGAACGCGCAGATACGGGAGACACTGCTCAAAAACCGCCCGGTCGCCGGAGACCATGATGCCCAGCGTTCCGGCTTTTGCAAAATGTGTGCTGCCCGTGACCGGTGCGCGCAGAAAACTGCCGCCCGCGCTCCGAATAAGCTCTGCAACCGCGCCGGAAGACTTCGGGTCGACCGTGCTCATATCCACAAGCGTCTTGCCGTGGAATGGCGCTGCGACAAGCTGTTCGGCAATACTTTGCAGGATCTCGCCGTTCGGGATCATCGTGAAGATCACGTCCGCCTGCGCGGCAAGCTCCGTCGGATTTTTCGCCACCGCCGCACCGGTCTGTTCGGCATACGCCGAAAGGTCGCGGCGACCCGAGCCGCAGATCGTCATTTCATACCCGGCTTCGCACAGTCGCGCCGCCATCGGCGCGCCCATGTTGCCGATGCCGATCCAGCCGAGACGTTTTTTCCCGCTCACAGCGAGAGCACCACTTTCATGCTTCCCTCCGGGATGCGTGCCGTGGCAAACGCCTGCTCGACCTCGTCCATTGCATAAACATGGCTGATGAGCTTGCTCGCCGCTTCGGGATATTTGACCAGGAATTCCATCGCGCGGTCAAAATCACCCGTGCCGCCGATTGAACCGACGACCGTCAGAGACTTCGTGACGATCAGGCGCTGCGCGATCTCGACCTTGGCAATCATACCGACGCAGCCGAGCACACCGCCCGGACGCACAAGGTTGAGTGCGTTTGCGAAGACGGGCGCGACACCGGTCGTTTCGATCACGATGTCGTATTTTGCCGCCGCGTACATTGAGGCATAGTCACCGCCGCCCGCGCCGGGGTTCAGCTCATCCGCTGTCGGGATGCGTGCTCCCTCGGATGCCGCCAGCGCCGTGCGGGATGCCGCCAGATCATAAAGCTCGGCGTGCTTGCAGCCTTCCATGTGGATCAGCAGCATCAGTGCGCTCATGCCGATCACGCCGCCGCCGAGAACCAGAATGCGCTTGTCGCTCAGTCCCTCGGGAACGGCACGCTTGACCTTGGAAAGCAGATGCGCAGCGACCGCAACCGGCTCGGACAGACACAGAAGGCGTTCGTCCATGCCTTCGGGGGATTTGTAGATATACTTTTCGTCGCGGACGAAGTATTCCGTGCTCGCGCCGTCGATGGTAATTCCGAATTTTTCGATGTGTTCGCAGAGGTTGCGATCGGCCTGGCAGTTCGGGCATTCGCCGCAGAAGCGGGAGCAGTCGCCCGTGACCAGATCGCCGACCTTCAGGCGCTCGACCTGTTCGCCGACTGCCTCAACGACGCCCGACCACTCATGACCGAAACGCATGGGATAGCTGTGCGGCGCGCTGTAAGTGCCGTGGAACAGATGGATGTCAGAGCCGCAGATGCCGACGTTCTTAACGCGCACGAGCACTTCATGTCCCGTCGGGACGGGCTTCGGCTGCTCAACGGGGGCAACCAGCTTCGGCTCTTTCAGAATGTAAGAGATCATGTTGTTTCCTCCTCGCCGTTGGGATGGATGACCACGCGGATCGCGCCGTCCTTGTGATTCACAAACGTATCAAACGCTTCATGAAGCTGCTCCAGCGGGAACCGGTGGGTAATGATGTCACCGACGCGCAGCTTGCCGCTGCTCATCAGCCCCAGCACCTTGGCAGAGCAGTTGGGGTTGGCGCGAATGCCGTGGACGGTGATCTCGTTTTTGACCATATAATACAGAGCTTCCTGCGTGGTCGTCTGTTTGGGATAGGCGATCACCGCAACGTGCCCCTCGGAGGCAGTCATGCGGATGGCTTTGTCGAGCGTATCGCCCGCGCCGGCGCAGTCAAAGCTGCGGTCAACGCCTGCGCCGCCGGTCAGGGCACGAACCGCCTCGACCACATCGGGCGTTTCCAGCGTTTCGATCACATGGTCTGCGCCGGTCTGCTTCGCCATGCGCAGACGGTCGGGGTCATTATAGCCGATGACGATGGTCTTGCTGCCCATTGCCTTTGCCATCTGCATGAGCAAAATGCCCATTGGGCCGGGCCCGATGATCGCCGTCCAGCCGCCGGGAACGATTCCGGCAAGACCGATGCCGTGGAATGCAATGCCCGCCGTATCCACCGTCGAGCCTTCGTCGAAGCCGACATTATCGGGCATGAGTGTCAGGGCTTTCTGGTCATAGACCTGATACTGTGCATAGCAGCCGGGCGTTGCATGACCGTAGTGATGATGCCCCGCACGACCGTAGTTTTGGCAGAGGTTATAAAGTCCCTTTTTGCAGTTTTCGCAGACGCCGCAGCCGCAGTGCGCTTCGCCCGCGACACGGTCGCCGACGTTCAGCGTGGCAACACCCTCGCCGAGCGCCTCCACCACGCCGGAAAACTCGTGTCCGGCGATGAACGGATAATGGGGCGGCCAGCCGTCTTTCAAAACCGCGCCGCCGAAGATGCCGGGGTCGGAGCCGCAAATGGACACCGCCTTGATCTTGACAAGCACCTCGCCGTAGCCGGGCTGCGGAACGGGAACATTTTCTATCGTATATTCGCCGGGTGCGTGGAGCACCGCAGCGCGCATGGTTTCATTCATGGTAATTTCTCCGTCAGTCATTGGGATGGATGACCACCTTGACCGCGCCGTCCTTGCGGCCGGTGAAAGTGTCGAATGCCTCATGGATCTGCTCCAGCGAGAAGCAATGCGTGATCATTTTGTCCACGGGCAGGATTCCCTGCGCCATCATATCCAGAACCGTTTTCGAGCAATTGGAGTTCGCGCGCACGCCGTGCAGCGTGATCTGGTTCATAATCAGGGACTTGAGCGCCGCCTGCTGACCATCCTGCGCCGGGATGCTGATGAGCGCGACATGGCCGCCCTTGCGCGCCATCTGGATGGATTCATAATACGCCGTGGCGTTGCCCGCAGCCTCGATGACCTGATGTGCGCCGCCGTCGGTGATTCGGCGAACCTCCGCGACGGGATCCTCGACCGCTTCAAAATCGATCAGCACGTCCGCGCCAAGCTCACCGGCAAGCGCCAGTCTGCGTCCGCGGCCGATGACGATCGTGCGGCTGCCCATCGCGCTTGCAAGCAGCGTCGCCGCAATGCCCATCGGCCCGGGCCCGATCACGACCGTCCATCCGCCGGGCTCGACGCCCGTCAAGCGTAGCGCATTGTAAGCAATGCCGGTCGTGTCGACCATCGCGCCTTGATCGTATGTAACGTTTTCGGGCAGGAGGGTCAGGGCTTTCTGGTCATAAACCTGATACTGTGCGTAGCAGCCGGGGGTGTTGTGTCCGTAATGGTGATGTCCCGCGCGGCCGTAATTCAGGCACAGATTGTAAAGTCCTTTTTTGCAGTTTTCGCAGATGCCGCAGCCGCAGTGCGCTTCGCCCGCAACACGGTCGCCGACTTCCAGAGAGCCGACGCCCTCGCCTACCGCGACGACCCGACCGGCAAATTCATGACCGGCAGTGAACGGGAAATAGGGAGGCCAGCCGTTTTGCAGCACTTTGCCGTTAAAGATACCGGGGTCAGAGCCGCAGATCGCAACAGACTTGATCTCCACCAGCACTTCGCCGCGTCCCGGCGCGGGGACAGGCACAGTCTCGACGGTAAATTCGCCGGGTGCGTGGATCAAAACGGCTCGCATTTCTTTGTTCATAGACTGCTGTCTCCTTTTCTGCTCGGTGGAAGCGCCCAAAACAGGGCGGTCTGTCTGGAATTTATGTGGCATGCCACCTGCATTCGCAAAATCGAGAGGATCTAAGCACCTCTCGCAGCTCGCACATCCATTATCCGTCTATTTTGCCAAAAAATCAACCCTCAACCGCCAAAAAATGTGCACAAATCTTACTTTGAAATTTTAGGCATGTTTCACAAACTTCATTTTTGCCCGATTTTTTTAGTTTTCCCCCCTTGAAATTTCCAAATCGGTGCTTATAATCGTAATTGATGGCATGCCACAGGCATTCAATGCAAACGCCGCCTTGGCAGCCGATTTTCAAGATCCCTCTCTATTATAATGAAAGCGGCTTCAAACGCCCAACAATCATGAAAGGTAGGTTAATTCACTATGAGCAAATGGCAGCTCCCCGCCACCGGCGGCAACATGGAAGTCAACAACGGTATTTATTACCAGAACATGACCAATAAGGACGTCGCCGAACGTCTGAAGAAGAACGACGTGATCCTCATTCCCGTCGGCTCTACCGAGAACCACGGCCCGAGCGCCCCCTATGGCGAGGATACCTATTTAGATACTCGTCTGTGCGAGCAGGTCGCCAAGGCTACCGGCTGCACCGTCGCCCAGCCGATCTGGTATGGCTCTCATCCGTATCACCACCTCGGTCAGAAGGGCACGGTCATGATCCCCGAGGAAATTCTCGCGGATTATCTGGTCTACGTCTTCGCAGGCTTCTGGAACGCCGGCTTCCGCAAGATGATCGTGGTCAACGGTCACGGTCAGGACTATGTCATCCCGCTTGCCATCCATAAGTTCGGCAAGAAGTTCCAAGTCCCCGCTATCATTCTTTACACCCACTTCTGGAACTGCGCCAAGGAGCAGCTCGACACCGAAGACAATGGCGGCCCGTACAAGACGCCGTTCATCCACGCCGACGAAGTCGAGCAGAGCTGGTGCTTGGAGCTGTTCCCCGAGCTGATCCGTCAGGAAGAAGCCATCAAGGTCGACGCCCGTCCCCTGCTCCCCGCAGGTCACATCAACAACTCCGCAGAGCGCGGTGTCGGTCCGATCAAGTGGTACAACGCGCTTGGTTCCACCGCGATGGAGTGCATCGTGCAGCCGCAGGGCGTCATCGGCGACGCTCGTCTTGCCGATGGCGAGAAGGCGCGCAAGGGCGTTGAAATGACGCTGGATTATCTGGAAAAGCTGGTCAACGACATCCTCGAGAAGTACCCCGCAGGTCAGCTTCCTCCCACAGATCTGATGACGCAGCGTGACCCGGCGGCAGTCGAAGCCGTTCTGCGCGGCGAGCGCCACATTTACACCCTCGCATATTGATCGCCATGAACAATCCGCTTGCCATCACCGCTATTGCCGCCGCAGCTTCGGATGCGCCACTCGTTCTGCGAGGCGATCTTCCCGAATGCATCCGGCAAGCCAAGTCGCTCGGCTATGACGCCGTGGAGATCCATGTGATCGAAGCGCCGACGTTCCCGATGCAGGAGGTCAAGGCGGCGCTCCGGGAGACCGGACTTCGCATTTCCTCGATCGTGACGGGACGCATTTTCACCGAGCGCGGTCTGTGCATTACCTCGACCGACCCGGAAAACCGTGCCGCTGCGATGGCGGAAATGCACGACTACATTGACATTGCAGCCGAGCTGGACGCCACCGACGGCATTATCCTCGGCTGGGTCAAGGGAAACCGCCGCACGGATGACCCCGAGTTTGACCGGCTTCTGGCGGAGCAGCTCCGCATTCTCGGCAGTTATGCCAAGACCTGCGGACAACGGCTTCTGGTCGAGGTCATCAACCGTTATGAAACAAATCTGTTCAACACGGCTTCCGAGCTGCGCGAATTCATCACGCACTGGGATCTGCCGAACTGCTTCGTCCATCTGGACACGTTCCACATGAATATCGAAGAGGCGGATATGCTCGCCGCGATCGAAACGGCGGGCAACCTGCTGGGATATTTCCATGTGGCAGACTCCAATCGGCTGACGCCAGGCAAAGGACATCTGGATTTTGCCGCGATGTTTGCCGCGCTGGAGCGCGTAGGCTACCACGGCACGATCTCGCTGGAATGTATTCCGAGACCGGACAGTCTTACCACCGGAGCAGAAGGTTACTCGTATCTGGCGAATCTGCTGAATCGCTCTTGACTTTCACGCGCTGAATCGATATAATACTATCAGTAGATTCTTGGAAGAGGTACCGAAAAATGGGAACTTTGGAAGTTCTTGCCGAAACAAAAAGCAAATCCGAAAGCGTCTATCAAGCCCTGCAGGAAAAGATCGTCGACGGCGACTATCCCCCCGGCTACGCCCTGTCCATCCGGGAGATCAGTCTCCAGCTTGAGGTCAGCCGCACGCCGGTCAAGGAGGCGTTCAGCCGACTGGTCTATGACGGCTATGTCGAGCTGCTGCCGAATCGCAGCTTTATCGTCGCGCGCATCAGCACGACTGAAGTCTTAGAGCTTTTGGAAGTGCGCGAAGCATTGGAACGTTCCGCCGCTTTTTATGCCGCACAGCGCCGGACGGATTCCGACATTGCCGAGCTGCAACGCATTAACGAACATCACCGCAACATTCCGTCGGATGAGATCGCGGAGGTCGCCCTCTGGGACAAGCACTTCCATTTGACGATCGCCCGCGCGACATACAATCAGCAGATGTTCGGCATGCTCGAAAAGGTCTTCGAAAAGTTGGCACGGATCAGTCTGCCGATCACAAAGGATCGCATCACCGACTCCATCCGCCAGCATGAGGCGATCTTCGACGCCATCCGTTCGCACAATGCGGACGAAGCGCGGCGGCTGATGTCCGACCACGACAGAGACGTGCTTGCTTCCGTCAAGGCATACCAGTATCAGAACATCCATCTGTTTAAGTAACCAAAACGCTCCGAAGAAGTTCTTCGGAGCGTTTTTTCGCACAAGAAAGGAGTTCTTCCGCATGAATTACGAAGCAAATGCCTATCCCACCTCCGTCGCCGACGTGGACGGCGGCAAGTTCTTCCTTTCCGATCTGGGCGAGGAAGACGGCCTGTTTTTTTCGGGCAAGGAATGCCCGCTGCCGGACGGCACGCTGGTACACGACGGACTGTACCGTCTGCCCATGAACTATGACACCGCCCGCGCGCTCTGGAAGCTGCTTCCGTGGACTGCGCCGCGCCGCGTTTTGGCGCACGAGCGCACCTTCGGCACGGGCGACCGTCTCGGCATTGCCGCCATCGGTCAACTCCGTGCAGTGGAGAGCTACGACGTTCTGCCCGTGCTGGCGCAGCAGTCCATGCGCGAATTGACGCTCACCGGGCGCACCTATCGCGACGTTCTGGCGGATGTGACCTTTCAGGTGCTCAAGGCCGGCTATCGCCGCGGCTACGGCGCGGACGGTGACCACCTGAAAAACGCCGACGACATTCTCGCCGCCATCGAAGACGGTGTGACGATGATTACCCTCGACTGCTCGGAGCACATCCACTGCGAGCGCAGCAGCGCCCCCGTTTCGCCGGAGCGCCGCAGCCGTTATCTGAGCGGCGACATCACCGTCGGAAGCTGCCGCCTGCACTTCACGCCCGAGACCTTGGCGCTGGCAGAGGCGATTTTCTCCGAAGCCATTGACTTCGCCGTCGACATTTATCACCGCTGCATTGAGGGGCGCGAGGTCGATTTTGAGATCAGCATGGACGAGACCGACCTCTCCACCACACCGGAGCAGCACTACTTTGTTGCAAATGAGCTGCGTCTGGCGGGCATCCCGTTTGTGACGCTTGCGCCGCGCTTCTGCGGCGAGTTCCAGAAGGGCATCGATTACATCGGCGACCTTGCACAGTTCAATGAAGAGATCGTTGTTCATGCCGCCATCGCCGACGCGCTGGGCTACAAGCTCAGCATCCACTCCGGCTCGGACAAATTCTCCGTCTTCCCCGCCATCGGCAAGGCGACGCACGAGCGTTTCCACACGAAAACCGCCGGCACAAGCTGGCTGGAAGCCATGCGTCTGGTCGCGCTGCGCGCCCCCGTGCTCTTCCGCGCGTGCTATGCCTACGCGCAAGAGGTCTTCACCGAATGCCGTGCCTATTACCACGTCTCCACGGAGCTTTCCGACGTTCCCGCGATCAAAGACCTCGCAGACGCCAAGCTCCCGGCGCTGCTTGATCTTGCTTCCTCGCGTCAGCTTCTGCACATCACCTACGGCAAGATCCTGAACCACCCCGACCTTCGCGCGCCGCTGTTCCGTCTCTGGCGCACCTACCGCGCGGAGTATGACGCACTGGAGCAGCGCCACCTCGCCTGCCACCTCGCGCTTCTCTGCCCGGAGCACCGAGTTTCAAAGCATTAAAAAACTCCCCCGTTCGGATCGCTCCGAACGGGGGTTTTCACCATCATACTCCCTTTTGCCCGATTGTCAAACACAAAAGCGGCACTTCCCGATAATTGGAAGTACCGCTTTTCTCGATTTTTATCCGAGCAGCAGGGAAAGCTCGACCGTCTGTGCATTTTCCGCGAAGATGGGAAGCAGGGAGTCCACGGCGAAAAGTTGCAGGCTTTCACCGCTGGGATGGAGCAACGCCCAATACGTCTCGGAAATTGCGGCGGCGTCGGCAAATGCAGCCATGTCCGCGCCGCCGGTCAGGGTAAGCTCCAGCGTGAGCAGGCTCGGCTCGTCAGGCACCGTTTTCAGCCGCCACTGCCCCTGCCACTGCGCTTGCAGCGCCTCGGCGTCATAATAGCATTCCAGCGTCGCTTCGCCGTCGGGCATGAGATTCAGGCAGAACTGCCCGTTCCCGTCCCACGCGCCGCAGCGCCATTCCATGCCGTTTGTCCCGACAATGCCTGCGGCAGACGCGCCGAGATGTCCCTGCGCAAACCGGTCGGAAAAATCCGGCTCCGCGTCCGGGACGGCGGTGAAGTCATAGGACAGCAGCGTCCGCTCATCGCCGATGAGCAATTCGGGATAGCTCCATTCGTCGAGCGCCGCTTTCCATTGACAAACCGTGCCGTCCGCCGCAGTGACGGTCACAAGGGTACCCTCCGTGTCGGAAAAGAACAGGAACGGCTCGCCGTTTTCTGCACGGTAAAGCACCGCGCCGTCCGCGCCGCTCACCGAAATCTCGGCGTCAAACTCCGCCGCGAGGAGACAATAAAGGTCTCCCTGCGTGCCGACGGTGTGCGCCGCGTCGATCTCGGAAAGGAACGGATAATACGCGCACAGCGCGCTTGCCGCAGAGGAAAACCACTGCGCAAGCTCGATGCCCGTGCCGTTGTCGGGGTCAAAGCAGCCGATATACGCCACGCCGAAGCGGGCGGTAGTCTGTCCGATCTTCTCGCGCAGGACATCGATCGACGTGCCTCCGTCATCGGAAAACCGCTGCGCGGGGATGGGCGTAGCCGCGCCGGGCGCTTGAGGCGCGGTCGGCGGCTCGGTCGGGTCATCCGTTTCCGGCGTCCCGATCGATGCCCTCGAACCGCTCGGAGCGGTCTGGTTCTCCGTGACGGCAGGCGCAGGGTTCAGCGCCGCGCAGCTACACAGATTCAGCGCAAGCAGCGCCGCAAGCAGCACGGCAATTTGTTTCATCGCGCTCATGTCGGAAATCGATGTTTTTTCAGCCGATCAGTCCCAAGTGACGTAGTCGTTTTCCACACGCTCCAGCGTCGCGGGATCGGCGGTGACGGTATAAACATGCTTGTCGAGCAGGTCGGAGAGTGTCATCGTGACCTCGCCCGTGCCGTTGAGCTGATAGGCAATGCCGATTTCCAGCGTCTCGCCAGGCTGCGCGTCGATAAAATAGTTGTCGGAAACACCGGCGTAGGTATCCAGATCGGTGATGACATAGACGGAATCGAGGATCGTGCCGTCCTGCTTTGCCTCATCAAAGATTGTCCAGCCGTAGGAAGCGGCTTCCTTGGAGTTGTTGGTAAAGTCGAACTTCAGGACGATGGCGTCTTCGCCGCTCTCGCTGTACATAATGCACGCGCCCTTGTAATAGACCTCATAGTCGTCGAAATCGAAGCGGTTGGGGTCTTCGGACTTCTTTTCGCCGCAGGCGCACAGGCACAGCAGCAGCGCCGCCGTCAGAAACAGGGAAACGATTCGTTTTGCATTTTTCATGATTCTTTCCTCCTATAAATAGTCAATCGATATTTGTGTTTGTCGAACCGGTCGCATAGAGCTTTCCGTCGCGGAAAAACGTCGAAAATTTGACGGTAGCATCGTCGGAAGCGATCCATGTGAACATGTTCATCCGGGAACTGCCTTCCTCGCGGCAGCAATAGTTCGTTGCGTCCACGCCGATCTCGTTTTTGAAATCGTCATAGGTCAGATTTTCCATCTCCGAGCCGCTGAAGAACGTAAAGCCCTGAAGATAGTCATGAACAATGCTGCGCAGCGTATCGCTGTCGGTCAGCTCGGTGCTCATGCTCTGCTCCGCGGTGGAATCCAGATCCAACCCGTAAGCTTCGGCGACCGCCGTGATCGGGTCTGCGGGTGGGTCGTCCGGCTGATCCGGGTTTTCCATGTCGCCGTCCTTGATGCCGCCGCAGGCGTTCAGTGCGAGAAGCGCAACAAACGCAAGAAGCAATGCAAACAGTTTTTTCGTTGGTTCCAGCCTCCTTTCTGCAAGAATGGAATTCCGGTCGGCAACGTTTTGCACAACGGCAGAACGTCGGCTGACGCATCGTGCGCAGGCGCGCCGCGATTTTTCACGTTAGCTTGTTGAATTTTCGTCGGCTGTCTGCTATACTGTAAGCATGTAATGCACCTTACGCGCTCACGCACACTGGAATTATAGCGGCAATCCCCGCATTTGTCCCCCTCAAAACCGTGCAAATTGATAGGGTGAGGCGAAAAAATCCCCCGATTTCCACGGTCGGCGCGGCGGATCGTCGGTGTGGTGTTCCCACACGGGAGGAAAACCATGAAACAACGGATCGCACTTTTTCTGCTCATCGCGCTGCTTCTGACAGCGCTCTCCGGCTGCGGCGGCGACTCCAAACTTGGCCCCGATGACCCCGTGACGCTGAGCATGTGGCACGTCTACGGTGAACAGGCAGACTCGCCGATGAACCGTCTGGTGGAGGAATTCAATCAGACCGTCGGCAAGGAGCGCGGCATCGTCATTAACGTCACGCTGATGTCCAGCACGGCGCAAATCGGTGAAAAGCTGCTTGACGCGCAGGCGCGGACGCCCGGCGTCCCCGCCATGCCCGACCTTTTCTTCTGCCACAATAACAACGCAAGCGAGCTGGGCGCGGAAAACCTGCTCGACTGGAGCACGCTCTTTTCCGAAGACGAGCTGCGTGCCTATGTGCCGGAATTTCTGGAAGACGGCATGGTGGGCGACGCGCTTTGCGTCTTCCCCGTGTCCAAATCGACGCACATGCTCTTCCTCGCTGGGGCGCAGTTTGACCGCTTCGCCGCCGAAACCGGTGCAAGCTACGACGACCTTGCCACGTGGAGCGGCTTTTTCGACACGGCGGCGGCATATTACGACTGGTCGGGCGGGACGCCGTTCTGCGCGATGGACTACCTTATCCGCGCCGTCGAGCTTAACGCGATGGAGCGCGGCGCAGACGACTTTTACACCGCCGACGGCTGGTACGACTTCGAAAACGCCGCCCTGCGCGATTCGTGGATGGAATTTGCCGCAAGCTATGCGCAAGGGCACATCCTCGTCTCCGACCTCTATTCCAACACGCAGATCATGACCGGTGAGGTCGTCGCGGGCATCGGCTCGACGGCTTCCGTTTTGTACTATAACGATACCGTCACCTACCCCGACAATACCTCCGAGCCGATGGATTTGCGCGTGCTTCCCATGCCGCATTCCGGGCAGGACGAATCCCTTGTGACGCAGGCGGGCGTGGGTCTGGCGGCGACGAAAACGACCGACCGGAAAGCCGAAGCGGCTGCCGTCTTTGCCCGCTGGCTGACCGAGCCGGAGCGCAACCTGACGTTCTGCGTCGGCTCGGGCTACATGCCCGTGACGCAGGAGGCGTTTGAGCGCATTGAGGGCTACGAATTCTCCTCCGAGTCCTACCGCCGCCTGTATACGGCGCTCGGCGAGGTCAATCGGACTTCCACCGCCGTGCGTGAGCCGTCCTTCGCCGGCTACTATACTAAGATTTACGCGCTCTATGACGCCCTGCGCGCCCTGCAAAAGGAGATCCCCGCCCGTATTGCCGCCGGAGAAAGCGGTCTTGCCGAGGAAACGTGGGACATTTTCCGCAGCGTTCAATAAGCAGCATGAAGAAAGTCTTTACACCCCGCAAGCAGACGCTCAAGCGGAAGCTGTTTGCCTATATGTTCCTGCTCGTTGCGCTGCTCGTGCTGCTGCTTCTGCTCGGCATGTACTTCCTCGGAAGCTACACCGGCACGAAGCAGCGCGTTGCCGAAACGCTGGAATATCGCTCGCAGACCTTTGAGCAGCAGATCACCTCACATTACGGCAATCTGGCGGTCATGGGCATTCAGCTTTCCGAGCAGACCGCCGACTGCATTGGTCGCTATCTGGCGGAAAATGAACTGAAATTCGATGCGCTCAACAATTCTCAGACGCACATTGCGGGCGTGCAGGAAGTGCTGATCGAGCCGCTGCACCGAAAGCTTCTGGAGGCAGACTGCTCCGGAGCGTTCCTTGTGCTCGACGCGCAGGTCAATTCCGCCGTGGCGAACGCCGACACCTCGCGCAGCGGTCTGTATTTGCAGCGCAACAGCCTCGACTCCACCGACACGCGCATTTTGCTCTATCGTGGGCTTGCCGACGTCGGCAAGCGCCACGACGCCATGCCCCACCGCAAATGGCGGCTGGAATTCGACACGGCGATCTTCCCCGATTATGATCGCCTCGCCGCGACCGCTGCCCTGCCCATCGAGCAAAGCTACCGTCTGACCGAGGCCGTGCTTCTGCCCGGCACGAGCGAATCCGTCATGCTGATGACCCTCCCGATCGTCGGCGACGACGGGACGTTCTACGGACTGTGCGGCTTTGAGATCAGTGAAAGCTATTTCAAGCACGTTTTTGCCCAGCCCTCGGCATCGAGCCACGCGATCTTCTGTCTCAGCAGCGGGCTGGTCGGGCTGACCGACGCGGACGCCGCGCTCAGCGCCGGCATCGTCAACGACTATTACCTTGCACCGAGCGGGCAGTTCCGTTCCGCGCCGTTCGGAAGCGGGCTTTACACCTGTGAAAGCGAGGAAATCGCATATGTCGGTATTATCCGCACCGTTCATCTGACGCCGGGCGGCGAGCCGTTCTCGCTCAGCACGCTCATGCTTCGGCAGGATTACGACCGCATTTCCCGGCAGGATTCGATCAAATTCGCGCTGCTGCTGGCGATCTTCGCCGCCTTTGCCGCCGTCTGCTGCCTGTATTTCAGCCGCCGGTATCTGCGCCCGCTCAAGCAAAGTCTGGCGCACATTCGCCAAAAGGAATACACGGAAAGCCCCTACGCCGAGATCGACGACCTGTTTGCCTTCCTCGCCGCGCAGGACAGGCAGCAGGAGGCCGCGCTGAACGCCGCGCAGGAGGAAAACGCCTCCATGCAGGCAGAGCTTGTCCGCCGACGCAGTGAGCAGTCGCAGGCGGAGCTGGAATTGCAGCGTCTTGCCTATTCCCGCAAGAAAGAGGTCGATCCCGACGATTACGAGAATTTCCGCCGCGGGCTGCAAAATCTGACGCCCACTGAGCGGCGGGTCTTTGACTATTACCTCGATGGAAAGAGCGTCAAGGAGATCACCGAGCTGATGGGCGTCAAGGAATCGACCATCCGCTTCCATAATCGCAACATCTATGTGGCGCTGGGCGTCAATTCGCTCAAGCAGATGCTCCGCTGCGCCGCGATCCTCAAGCAGGAAACCGCCGCCCATGCAGCGGAAGCCACCGACGAGCATGCCCCTTGCGGGTGCATCGTCCCGCAGTCTGCGCCGCAGCGCAAATTTTAATCGTCCGCGGCGCGGACAACACAGCGATTCACTATTCACTCGTTTCGGCGGCGGGAGCAAGGTCTTGCCCCGCAAACATCCCCAAATTCCATACAAAGGAGACTCCCCATGAAGCGTTCCGAAATCAACAAGGCTCTGCGTGAGCTGGAAGCCATGTGCGAAAAACACCACTGCTATCTGCCGCCCTTCTGCCACTTCACCCCCGCCGAAT
>CAYRMX010000007.1:0-22585 GCA_964425295.1 uncultured Oscillospiraceae bacterium
AAAATCTTGCAGGGTGTTTTACTGTCAAAATGTATGTAATCCCGCAAGGCAGGGATACGGCGTATTTCGACAAGATCAAAACCAAGGCGGAATTTCTCGCCGATGCCGCACACGCCGTCTCGGGCGAAAACGCCGAGCTGCTGTTGTTCCGTGCGGAGGAAGGCGTCGAAGGCCGGCTCTCCTATTTTCGTTCCCGAACGACCGCTATTTGCAGCTAACCGCCTGTCACCTCGCGCGCGGCACGGCACAGGCGCTTTCGGAGCTGCTTGCGCGGCTTAAAGAACGCTTTCCCGGCGACACAGCATACTTCGGCTTCCCCACAAAAAACCATGAGGCGACCGATTTTCTCGCCGCGCACAGCTTTTCCTGCATGGAGCAGACGTGGAATCACTCATTTCTCTTCGGCGGCAACGACCTGCCGACGGGCTGCGCCCCCTGCGTCGAGAAGATCTCCCGCGCAAATTTCGACCGTTTCCGTACCCTCTATCACCCCGACGCCGAAACCTACCGGACGACGGAACGTATCTGGGAAACGCCGGAAAACTGGTCGATCTTCGTCTATCAGCCCGCCGAAGCACCCCTCGCCACCGTTTTTCTCACGGGCAGCGACAGTCATTTCGAGATTTTCGGCGCGGAATTTGCGGGCAGCTTTTGCGAAACGGCGTTCCGCGCGCTCCTGACCGCAGTCCTCGCCGACTGCGAGCGCCAGGGCGTATAATTCCCGACCTACCTCTGCAAGGACGACAAATGCGCCCCCTCCGTGCTCTCGGCTTCCACTCCGTCGGTCAATACCGCCTCTATACCAAGCTGCTCTGACCGACAATCCCATAAAAAACGGCGATTTGGATCATCAAATCGCCGTTTTTTGCAGTTATATCAATATCCGAAGATTTCTTTTGCCTTGGCAATCTGCGTCATTGCAGGGGCTCCAAACGGGCAATTGCGATCACACGAACCGCATTGCAAGCATTCTTCAGCATGATGCTCCAGCGCACCATAGTGCATTGCAACCGTTTCCGGGACGAATCCCTGCGCCAGCGCCAAATTCAGAAATTTGTTCACAGACGCCACGTCGATATGCACTGGGCAGGGCGCACAATGCCCGCAGTACATGCACTTTCCGGAAAACGAATGCTTTTGGAGATTGCTCAACACCGACGCATAATCCCGCTCGGAAATCGGTGTGTCAAAATAGCGCACACCTTCGCGCACCTCTTCCGGTGTGTGGAATCCACCGAGCACCGACGCAACCGCCGGACGTGTCAGCGCATAATGGATACACTGTGCGGGCGTCATCGCCACGCCGAAAGGCGAAAGCATTTCACTGAGAAGATCTCCGCCGCCGAACGCTTTCATCACCGTGATACCGACACCCTTTGCCGCACAGGTAAGATAAAAGTCCTCGCGCACTGGGTCAACATTGTGCAACGGTTTTTCATAGCTTTCGCCTGCCCAAAGCAGTTCCAAATCCTCTGACGGCGGCACCATGTCGTAACACGGGTTCAGACTAAACATGACGACCTCGACATTCCCCAGTTCTACCGCTTTTTTCGCAGTGACAGGGTTATGCGAGCTGATCCCGATGTGGTGGATCACGCCCTGCTGTTTCAGTTCCTGCGCATAGCGATAAATCGGGCCATCAAAGACTTTTTGAAAATCTGCCTCACTGTCAATACAGTGCAGCATGCCAACATCCATATAGTCCGTTCCGATATTTTGGAGCATATTCTCAAATGAGCGCTTGGTCAGTTCAAAGTCGCGCGTGCGAAGATACTGGTCGTTCTGCCACGCAGTACACAAATGCCCTTGAATGGACACATGCTTTCGTTCTGCGCCCAAACCTGCGCCGAAATTTCGATGGAGCTGCGGGTCGGAATTGTACATATCGAAGAAATTGATCCCGGTTTCCAACGCAGTTTGCACCAGCTCCGCGGCGTCACGTTCGTTTTTTCCGGAGAAGCCCTCACTGCCCATTCCAAGTTCGCTTGCGCGCAGTCCCGTTCCTCCGACCTGTCTGTACTGCATAACATACCTCCTGTTCTTTTCGCTCAATGCTCTGCGTCCCCGATACAGCCGGTGTATCGGGGCGCAAATTTCACTCTCGGAATCTTGAATTAGAATGCCGCCTTATAGATCTCAACTGCATCGTCAAAACGCACGGGAATGAACGAGCCATCCTGATAAGCCTTGACGTTGGGCAGGTTAAAGCGCTCGGCATATTTTTCAATGTCTTCGTACTTTGCGCCCAGTTCGCGCAGGGTCTTCGGCATGCCGATCTTGGCATAGAATTCCTCAAGTGCCTGAATGCCCTTTTCCGCAATCTCCTGTTCGGGGAGCGTGGGGTCGATGCCAAAGACATTCACGGCAAAATCGACATAACGATAGAGCTTCTCCGGACGCATTGCCCAGCGCAGCCAATGCGGGGTCAAAACTGCAAGACCTTCACCATGTGTGCTGTCGCAGGCTTCGTTGATGGAGTTTTCCAGCCCGTGAACGCTCCAGGAAACGTAGTTGCCCTTGACGATGTAACCGTTGTTGCCCCACGAGCCACAGTACATGATATTTGCACGCGCTTCGTAGTTGTCAGGCTCGGCAAGTGCGATCGGAGTGTACTTAATCAGCGTCTTGAGCATACCTTCCGCCGTGCGTGCTTGCAGATATGCGCGCTTTTCATTGGAGAAATAGGACTCAATAATGTGGCTCATGATATCCGACACGCCCGCAGCCGTCTGCTTGGCAGGAAGCGTATAGGTAAATTCGGGGTTCAGGTAGGAAACTCTCGGACGGACATACGGGCCATGCGCGCCTGCCTTTTTGTGCGGAGTGATGGTGTCGTTCAGCCAAGTGCTGCCGGTCGCCATCTCGGAGCTGGTTGCAGGGATGGTCAGAACCGTCAGAACGGGAAGCACCTTGTCCGTCGACACAGTCTGCCCCGCCAGTTCCCAAATGTCGCCATCATAGTAATAGCCGCATGCGATGCCCTTTGCCGAGTCAATGACACTGCCGCCGCCGACTGCAAGCACCATATCCACCTGATTCTCGCGCGCAACTTCGATCGCCTTTCGAATCCAGCTAATTCTCGGGTTCGGCTGAACACCGCCCATTTCGACAACAAAATTGCCGTTTTCCTTGAGGATCGACGTGACTTGATCGTAAACGCCGTTGTGTTTGATACTGCCGCCGCCATAAACCATCATGACACGCTTGCCAAAGCGGTTGATGCCCTCGGGCAGATGCTCCAGCGCCGTCTTGCCGAAAAAAATCTGCGTGCCAACCCAGATCATGAAATTATCCAGAGAGTTATCGATCGGTGTAATTTTCTTTTCGCTCATTGTTATGTTCTCCTTTCTTATTCGGCATAAGACTGGAATTCGTCCAGCAATGCCCACAGCTTGTCTTCATCGTTCCAAAGGCGCATCAGCACATTGCCAACGATTGCGCCCTGCATTCCCGCGTTCTTTCGTTCCGCCATATCCGCACCGGAGCCGATTTCGGCAACCGCCCAAATCTGGCACTTAACGCCGCCTTCGCGGGCGAGGCGCACGCGGTCCGCCCAAGCGTGGCACTTACGGTTGAGTGATTCCGTCACGCGCTTCGTCCGCATCAGAACGATGTCGGACGCATCATAAGCGCAGGCGTCTTCGATGTCATACTCCGGCTGATGGTAAGCAATCGCGCCGCGAACGAGGCTGATTTTTTCCTCATTCATGCGTTTAACGCACTGCTCATGCACACCGGCGATCATATTATAACGGGCGTCGATTTCTTTCAGGAATGTGATGTAGTTCTCCACGCCGATGGCGTCGATCACATCGGGATAGACGACCATGCTGATGATCATACCCGGGTGTTTGCTGCGAACACTGCGGATCGCGTCCATGTAATAGCCGTAGTCGGGGTGTTCTTTCAGTGCGTCTCGCATCATTTCCTTTACGAAATCGCTTTCGCCGAACGGATTGGAAGAAGGCATGTCGATCTGTATGCAGTTGACGCCACGCTCGGCATAACGATCGATCATCTCCAACGTTTTTTCTACGGTCGGGCAGGCGATCGTGAAATAACACATGATATTAAAGCTCATAAACAGCATATCCTCCGATGATTCATAATAGTTTTGTGCGTTCTCTTTTCGCCACATGATCTGCCACGAGCCAGAGGAGGAAGGTCGCAACGATCATGCCGGCGTAGAGATACCACGCAGAAGCATAACTTCCGGAGCGGTCATAAATTGCTGCGGACAGCAAATTTCCGGTTGCAATGCCGACAAAATAAATCAGTGTAACTACACTATAGTTTGCGCTGTAGTCCTTGTCGCCAAACAAGGCATTCGTCATGGTGGTAGGCGGCGAAATCTGAATTCCGGCACCCAGCCCGAAAAACACTGCGGCAATCACGGCAAGCGTGGCATTTTTCGACAGCGGCAGACACATGAACGAGATCAGCGTCAGGGCGCAGCAAACAGCCGAAGCCTTGCACACACCGAGGCGGTCATACACGCCGCCCATCAGCGCCTTACTGAAAATGCCGATGCCGTTGGCGAGCGAGAACCACAGTGCCGCTGTTTCCTCGGAGTGTCCGAGATCCGTCCAATACGTCACCAGATGGTAAATCACGCCGTAAGCCGTGAGCGAGCTCATGAAAATGCCCGTCGCAAAAATCCAGAAACTCTTTGTTCGTAACATCTGTGCACGCGTGAAGCCCGTCAGTTCTTTCGTGCCCTGCGATTCCGACGCACCATAAGGAGCAAGTCCCATATCCGACGGCTGAACGCGAATCAGGAACAATATGGCAATCAGCGAGGTGCAGAAGCAGGTCGCGCCCAGCACAAGATAGCCCGATCTCCAGCTATGGTTCAGGATCACCGATGTGATGATCGGCGACATAATCATGGTGGAGATGCCCGTTCCGCTGAAAGCAACGCTCGTGGCGAGACCGCGATTCTTGACAAACCAGTTCGAGGTCAAAATCACGATAGGCACTGCACCGATCAGGCAGGAGGATAGCCCGCTGACCGCAGCGAGGACATACATGACCGCATAACTCGGCGCTACTGCATAAAGCATCTGCGCCGCGCCGACGCTGAAGCAACCGAGCAACAGCAATTTCCGAAAACTTTGTTTCCGAAACAGTCGCGGCATGAACGGGACACACACCATGACCACGCAGTTATAGATCGTCGAGGTCACGGAAAACGCGGAGCGAGAGCCGCCGAGAGACTGCGTGATTGGTCTGAGAAAGATGCTGTTCAGTCCCAACAGCAACCCGGTCGTGCCCGAAAGCAAAACGCAACCGAACACAACAAGCCAGCCGTAATAAATTTCTTTCTTTTTCTTCAAATAAACCTCACCTGTTTCCTGTATTGATTAGGTATATTCAGGCAGGTAGTTCAAAACATCCGTGCGATAAAAAGCATGCGCACTTTCAAACGGAATCTGCTCATCGTCCTTCAACAGGCACGAAAGGTAATCACAGCGCACCAGAGGGAAACCCTCTTCAACGCCCAAATGCTCTGCAAGATTTGCATCTGCCGCCATAACGGAAACGCGCTTGGCGCAGGAGTTGAGTCTTCCTCCGAAGTAGCAATAAGCAATGTCGAACAAAGACGAGGCGATCGGATTGAAGTTCTCAAATCCGGACGCATTCACCGGATGCAGCGCGCCGCTGACATAGACCCACGGCTTCCCGTCAACACAGTGCAACCGGTCAAGCACGAACACCGGCGTTCCCTCTTCGATTCCGAGCACTTCGGCATCGGCACTGCTACACGCTTCCGTGCGCAGCGCCACGAAGCGCCTAGAATGCTCGCGGTTATGCCGTTGGACGATCATGCTGTAACCGCTGGATTCCAGTCCCGCACGCTGATCCTTTGTCAAAACATTCTCCTTTCGGCTGCAAAATGTTCCCTTCCCCTGAATGCGGTAAGTATACCCTTCGTCGCACAGCTCTTTCATTGCCTTTCGAACCGTCACACGGCTGACACCGTAGCTATCCATCAGTTCAAATTCGGTGGGAAGCTGCTCATCGGGCATAAGCTTGCCGGACAGAATGGTCGTGATAATGCTTTCTTTGATAACCTTGTACTTTGGGCTTTTTGCAGTCCCTTGAACATCATGGGTGATCGACATGGTTTTTCCCTCACTGTATATTACTTCCACGCTGTTTTGCAGACGCGGTGTTTTCCCGGTGAATCGATATGCCCACAGTTTTTTACACGGTTCGTTTTTCGCTATTCTGCCGCAACCTTCTCAAACGCTTCGATCATTTCGAAGAGTTTTTTCTCATCGTCCCAACTCCACATCAGCACGTTGCCCAGATAGGCGCCGACTACACCCGCCTGCTTCGCTTCGCGAAGCATTTCGGCGTTCAGAATCCCGCCGACCGCATAAAGTGGATACGGGCAACCACGCACATCACGCAGGTAGCGAACACGATCCGCCCAGCAGTCCATACCGTCGCGAGCGACCTGATCGACACGCGCATTGCGCATCGTCACCAGCGAATAGCGTTGCTTAGGATCACAGGCACGGAGAACCTGTTCTTCGGGGAGAGTATACTCGACGTGGCCGGAGCAAATCAGCCCACGCTCATAGAAATAAGCTCGTTCCTGCGGCATATCTCCGCAAAGCATCAGGCTGACAACGCCCACCTCCTTGGCAAAGTCGGCATAGCGTTCCAGACCGATGGATTCCAGAACATCGGGATAGGACATCAGGTGCAGTTCCAGTGCGGGATAACGTCTGCGGATCTCACGGACGGCGTCCATGTATCTGCCGTAATCCACGCCGTCCTTCAGCGTGTCTCCCATCATCTTCTTGACAAAATCCGTTTCGGCAAAGGGATCGGTCGATGGCATATCGATTTGTATTGATTTTACACCATGTGATACATATTTGTCAATCATTTCCAACGTCCGTTCGACCGTCGGGCATGCAATGGTAATATAGTAAATGACCTTGAATTCCTTCATTTTTCGACTCCTAAATAAGCGTAAATTTCATTTTATGCAAAAAAACTGTTGCTTTTCCACATTTTGAAAATCCTCAAACAATTTCCACAACTTGTCTGGTTCATTCCACAAACGCATTAATACATTTCCAACTAGTGCACCATCCGTCCCCGCGTCACGCACTTCGCGCATCATTTTCGGCGTTCCGATGCCCTCCACGGCGAAGATATTCGCGCGGACGCCCCTGTCACGCAGGTATCGGATCTTGTCGGCGAAGCGTGGAAGCTCCGTTCGCTCGCACTCAGCATGCTTGCGATAATTGACAGCAGTTACACCGTTTTCAGGAAGTGTTGTCGCAACATCGATCTCTTCGTCGCTGAAGCGATGAGAAAATGTGGTAAAAAGGTTCAACCCCGCTTTAAGTAGGCGCTTGCGCAGTGCGGCATCCGTTGAAACCAGCATCAAGCTTGAAAAAACCACCTCATGATAGAATTCGGCAAACCGCTCCAAGCCGACGCTCTCGACCACATCAGGATAAACCACCAGATGCAATTCAAGTGACGGGTACTTTTTCCGAATCTCGCGGAATGCGTTGAGGAAGCGATCGTAACCATTGTATTCCTCCAGCGCTTTGCGCATCATTTCGGCAACAAAAGGCGTTTCATAGATCGGCTCGCGGGATGGCATATCGATCTGCAACGCAGTTGCTCCATGCTCGATGTATTCTTCAATCTTTTGCAAGGAGGTTTCCAGCGTCGGGCAGACAAGGGTGATGTAATAAATGATTCGAAATTTCATCCGTTCACTCCGCAAGGGACTGGAAATCGCCTAGGAGCTTCCAAAGCGCCGGCTCATCCTCCCACATGTGCATCATAACGTTGCCGATAATCGCACCACGCGCGCCAGTTTTCTTGATGACCTCAAGGGTTTCCTTGTTTTTGATTCCAAAAACACTATAAATATTGCCCTTGACGCCGCGTTCACGCATGAAAGCATATTTCTTTTCCCATGTTTCGTAACCGGGGCGGTCGACCTCGCCGGGCTTTTTGTTGCGCAGGGCGATGAAGCTTCCCTCCGGTGCCGCAGCACAGAAGTCGATCGCGTCATCATGCATTTCATGCGTCGTGCTGCGCCAAACCCGGATACCATGTGCATCAGCGTAAGCACGGTGTTCCTCCGTAACGCCGGGGATCATCGCAGACGCCGCGTCAATTTCTTTGAGGAACGAGAAGAACGTCTCCGTGCCGATCGAGTCGACGACATCATCATAGACCACGATATGCAGCTCCAGCGTAGGATGCTTTGTGCGGATCTTACGAATGCCGTCCATATAGTATGCGTAGTCCGGCTCTTTGCCGAGCGTGTCCTTCATCATGCTCTTGACAAATTCCGTTTCCGCAAACGGGTCCTTGGAAGGCATGTCGATCTGGAACGCCGTTGCGCCGCGCTGCACATACTTGTCCACCATTTCAAGGGTCTTTTCGACCGTGGGGCATGCAATACAGACGTAGTAAATCGGGGTAAAGCTCATATTATATCCTCCTTAATATATAATTACAATTCTCCCAGTTCCACTAAGCGGAACACCTCTTCCGAGGTCATGACCTCGGCGATATTCTCACGAATTTCAGCAAGATGATATTCCGAGGTCGCCTCATTGTTTGTGGACACCATATCCGAAATCACAATCGTGCGGAATCCACTGCCGACTGCGTCGATCGTCGTCTGTCGGCAGCAGACATTGGTTTTAATGCCGCAGACCAGAACGTTCTCCACGCCGCGCAGACGCAGAATCTGTGTAAGTTCCGTGCGACAAAAAGCGGAATAGGTGTATTTCTTAACGAAGAGATCCTTCTCTTTGCAATAGTGGAAACGATCGTCAATGTCTCCTGCGTCCGGCGGGAGCGCAACCTTGTATTTCGGGTCGCCGCTGCCTCGGCTCAGTTCCATATTTCTTGGATGTGTATAACTGTCGTTGCTGGAAATGAACACCACAAGGATGCCCTTTTCTCGCATGCGGTCGATGTTCTGCGGAAAGTATTCCATCATTCGTCCCGCTGTCTCATAAAACATCCGAGAACCAGCTCGTGTCAGCGAGTGAAACATATCCACAACGATCACGGCTGTTTTCTGTTGTTTCATATGCGTTCCTCCTTACAATCGCCCGTCCGCAAGGCGGGCGTGTATCTCTGCAGTCGTGAGTGGCAGGGAGAAATACCACGACATCTCTCGCAGATGAAATTGCTTTGTCTCCTCGCAGTCCGTCTGCGTCAGATCGGATACGATATAGGAAACCAAATCGTGACTGGTTGCATCGATTGCCGTTGCCCGGCAGTCTAGGTTCGTCCGCAGACCGCAGGTCAGCGTGTTGTCAACATGATGATTCATCAGAATATAGCGCAGATCCGTGCCGAAAAAACCACTGGAGCAGGGCTTTTCAATCAGATAGTCCCGTTCACTGCAATATTCCATTCGATCATAGAGCGCGCCGCCCTTATCGGAATTCACAAAGACGATCAGAACACCCGCTTCCCGCAAGCGGCAGACCTCAGTGCCAATCTGCTCTGCCAAAGCGTCGGTGTCGATGCCCAGCCTCCGCGCAGCGTCCATTTCGCCCGTTTGCATATTGACGACAAGCAGTGCGGTTCGATAGCTTTGAAATTTCATCATAGGCGTTTCTCCTCACTCCCGAATCGCAGCCTTGAAAGACTTCACCGTTTCCACAAATTTCTCGGGTTGCTCGGCAAGCTGCAACAACGAAGTGCCAAGGAAAAAGCCGTCTGCTCCGGCGTCCTGCAGCGCGCGAACGTCCTCTGGCTTGCGGATGCCGCCGCCGCAATAGATCGGGTTCGCGATTCCGTTTTCACGGATGTAGTGAATCAGCTCTGCAGGCGTTTCCAAGTGCTTCACAAGCGTCTGCCCGTCGCGCGGAAATGCCTGCATGTACAGGAAGCCGTTCGTGTTTTGCGCATGGCGTAGGCGTTTTTCGCTCGGCTCATAGAGAATCAATCCTGCCTCCTGAATTCCATGCGTCGCCAGTGCTTCGCGCACCTCCGTGTCGCTGAGATCGGGGCTGTTGACGTCACGAATGGCGTTTTCCTCACAAAATCTTGCCAGCCGTTCTGCGCCGATCTTCACAGCCGCCTCATTATAAAGCAGAATGGTAATCCGGATATTCGGATATTCTTCGCGCAGGCGGTGGATCGCGTCGAGGTACACTTCATAGTCCGGGCAGGCGGCAATCGCTTTCTTCATAAGATCGGACAGGTAGGGTGCTTCGCGGTTGTTTTCCAACGGCAAACTGATCTCCAGCATGTCGCAGCCGCCGCGAATATAGTTTCTCGCCACTTCAAGGCTGCCCTCAACACTCGGATAGCCGCCGGTGACATAACCGATCATTCTCATTTCATACTCCTCCTAATCTCGGCAATCAGTTCCACCGCTTTTTGATAATCGACCGGGTTCAGCAAGTCGCCGTTTTCTTTCAGCGAACTTCCGATGATTGCGCCGTCGCAGCAGCGATACTGCTCAGCGACATTTTGCAGCTTTGTTCCGCTTCCGACAACAACGGGAAGCTTCGTCACCGCTTTCACACGGCGGATGGTCTCCAAGGGCGTTTCCGCACCGGTTGTAACACCGGTTACAATGATTGCGTCTGCAAAATTTGCCCCCGCCCATGCCGTCGACTGTTCAATAGAAATCTCATGGCAGAGCGGATAGGTATGCTTGACCTGGACGTCCGCGAAAATCTTGACCTGCTCTGCGCCGATCTCCTTGCGGCGCAAAACCGCCTTGCCGCCGTTCGGGATGTCGATGCCGGTCATACTGACACGCACATCTACATAGGCAGGAATGCGAACAAAGCTCACGTCTCCGACAATGTTCGCGATCTCGACGCCGGCGATAGAGTCGCCGCAGGCGTCAATGCCCACATCGATTGACACCGCCTCGCGCACCTTGCGGGTAATGACCGCCATTGCAGCGATCTGCTGCGTGCTCATGCCCTTTCCGCCAAACGGTCCATCGTTGACGTTTTCCACAATCAGAGCCTCGAAGCCCGCCCGCTCGAGGGTCTTGGCGTCGGCAACCGCCCGTTCAATAATTTCCGCCATGCCACAGGTGTTTTGGTAAGTTCCCGGCAGGGGAAGTGTGTGTACCATGCCGATAGAGACTTTCTCTCCTCGACTCATTCTTTCCACAATATTCATATTCATTTCCTCAACTCTGTGCATCCGCGCGTGTGCGATTGCGTTTCAGCATTTGTTCAAATGTCGGCAGATTGGTAACAGCGCCTTCTTTTTCAATTACGAAAGAACTGACCGTGCTGCCCCACTGCGCACATACATGCGCAGGCATCCCGCGGACGCGTCCGGTCATAAAGCCGGCGACAAAACCGTCGCCCGCACCAACCGTGTCCGCTTTTTGCAGCCCCGTTCGGGTGATATCCACGCGCTCCGTGCTGAATGTGTCGTCCGCTCTGCGCTCATAGACGATGCAGCCATCACCGCCCAGCGTCGTGACAATAATCTCCGCCTTCCCGTAGCGGAACAGGTCGGTGATATATTTCAGCCCCAGCGTTCTTTCGATGTATTCTGCCTCAACTTCGTTGGTGAAAACCAGCGACGCCGCAGGTAAAATCGCAGAAATCATTTTGACCGGCGCAAGCACGGGGTCATTGCGATAGGAATAGACCAGTTTTGTGCCGTATTGCTCTGCCTTGCGGATCAGTTCCTCGTATCTGGAGTCACCCACGGCAATCAGAACGTATTCACTATCGCGGAAGTATTCGTCGCGCAATGGCTGCACATTCGGTGTTTTTCCGATAACCGCGTTTTTTCCGCAAAAGAGGGATAGTGTCTGATGGCAGCCATTGTCATCTTGAAGCATAATGCAGTGATACCAGTTATCGTCATCATGCGGCACCAGACCATCCGTCGGGAATCCGTAACTTTCGCATTCCCGATAGAGTCCCTCCGTACACGACGGGCTGGTCGACGCAATGACCGGGTAGATCCGCGCGCCCAGCTTCGCCAAGCCTGCAAAAATGTTGTAACTGCATCCTCCGAAGTTGTTCTCGCAGCAGTTCGTGTTCAGCACCGTCTCGCTGCGTCCCGCCTGCGGGAAACTGTGAACCTTCAGAAGCTGCACCGAGCAGACGCTTCCGAGGATGGTAAAATCAAACGCTTTCATCAAAATTCTCCTGCGTTCAATCTTCGAATGGCTTCGTCCGAATCCAGAACCTTTGCAAAATACTTGTCCATTTCCACAAGATGATACGCCTTGATCTTCTCATTGTTGGTCGAAGTCATATCGCGCAGCATATAAGTTCGGAAGCCGTGTGACACGGCATCGATCATAGTCTGACGGCAACAAACGTTGGTCTTAATGCCGCAGACAAGCACGTTTTCAATGCCGCGTTGCTCAAGCAGTTCAAGTAGCGGCGTGCCCCAAAAAGCGCTGTAAGTAAACTTACGGAGAATAATATCCTGCGCAGGGTCAATCGGCAGACGATCGTCCAGCTCCATAGCGCTTTCGTCGCTGACCGGCATCAGGCGACCGGAGAGTTCGGGATTATAATAATGTGCACGGCAGGTCAGGCCGGATGACGCTCCCGCCTTTGTCCAGATGTAGACGAGCTGTGCGCCCGCTTCCCTCATTTTGGCAAGCTGCGTACACACGCGCGGCATCATTTCCGCCGCAGTCGGGTAATAATTGGAACCACCCTCGCGCGTCAAACTGTTTTGCAGGTCGACAACCAAAACTGCCGTTTTCTTGGAAACATTCATTTTGTTTGCTCCTTTCCTTAGAATTCATGCTCACGCAGACGGCGCAGAACTTCCTCAGAGTCAATGACCTTGGCAAAATACTTGTCGATCTCAGCCAGATGATACGCCTTGATTTCCTCATTGTTGGTGGAGGTCATGTCGCTAATCATATAAGTCTTGAAGCAATGGCTGACCGCGTCGAGTGCCGTGGCACGACAGCATACATTGGTCTTAATGCCACAGACGAGTACGTTTTCCACTCCAAGCTGTTCTAAAATCTCCAGCAGCGGAGTACCCCAGAACGCACTGTAGGTAAATTTGTTGAGCAGGATGTCCTGTTCGCGGTCGATCGGCAAACGGTCATCCAGTTCGAGCGCCGAGGTGTTATCAGCCGAGAAGTTCTTGCTCAAATTTCTGCCCGAAAGCTCCGGATTGATGGCGTGGGGTGCAGCGGTCAGACCCGAAGAATTGACCGGTTTGGACCAAACGTAGATGAGTTGCGCACCGAGTTCCCGCATTTTGGCAAGCTGTGTGCACACGCGCGGCATCATCTCCGTCGCAGTCGGATAATAATTGATTCCACACTCGACCGTCAGCCCCTTTTGCAGATCGACGATCAGAACCGCAGTCTTTTTCAAAACATTCATAAAGTCTTTCCTCCTTCTCACTCTTCACGGAAAAAGCGCATGGTCGTTTTCCGTGCAGCTGGGGATTCCGTGAACAGGAAAACAACGATGATGGTCAGATACGGAATAATTTCCAGAACCAGCGTGATATTCGGCGAAACATATGCCGAAAGCATAAGCTGCAAAGCACGCACAAAACCGAAGATCATAGCATACATACAGGATTTGAGTGGGCGCTGACGACCGCAGTTGATTGCAGCCAAACAGATCAGTCCACGCGCAGCGGACATGTTCAGGCTGTAAGAGCCAACCTGCTCAAAGGTCAGGTTCAAGCCGGACAGGGCACAGCAACAGGCGGAAATGATGAGGGCAATCCACTGAATCTTGTCCGTGCTGATGCCAACTGCTTGAGCGGACTGTCTGCTCTCACCGGTAACCTGAATATAAACACCGAATTTGGTTCGGTAAAACACGATCGTCAGAATCACGATCAGCACAATGCACAGCCAAGTCAGCGGCGTTTGGTTGTTGAAGATCGCGCCGAGAATTGGAACATTGTCCAGGAACGGGATGTTAATTGTTTTGTCGACATTGATGTATTCCGTTGCCATCAGCAATCCACGGCTGTCAAAGAAGGCTTGCAGCAAGTAAGGCGGCACTGCCATCATCAGCATATTAATCGCAAGACCCACGAGAACCGGTGTCGCTTTAAAACGAATGACAAACGTTCCGAAAATCGCGTTAATAATCAGGCAGGAGACGAATGCCCCAACCACACCCCAGAGTGTGTTTCCCGTGAGCACCGTGAATACGATGGACGAGAAGCAACTCGTGTTGATCGCAGCTTCCAGTGCAAAATTCATCGTACCGGCACGCTGAACGAAAACACCGCCGATCGTACAGAACAGAAGTGGGATGGACAGCTTGACCGTGTAATATAACAAGCTTTCAATAAAAGCAAGCATCTTATTTTTCCCTCCTCTTCAGCGTCCGATCTTTCTTACCAAACAGATTGAAGATCTTCGCGTCGGGCTTCAAATACCGAATCGCATAGAACAGAATCATCGTCGATTTGATGATATTCAGCAGATCCAGCGGCATACCAATCTTCGACTGCGCCGAAATGCTGCCAAAACGGAATCCGCCAAACAAAATAGCTATGATAAAGACCGCAATGGGATTGTTTTCAGCAAGAACGGCAACATAGTATCCCTCCCAGCCAAGTCCCGGATCGCCAGAGAAGCCCGGTGTGAAGTTTTTATTCACGCCCAGAACCTCTGTTGCGCCGGCAAGCCCTGCGATAATGCCGCTGACGGCAAAAAGCAGAATGATCTTTTTCTTCACGCGCATGCCCGTCGCTTCAGAGAATTCCAATTGTCTTCCGATAGCATTGATTTCATAACCGAATTTGGTGCGCTTTAATATAAAGGTAATCAGAATCACGACGGCGACCGCGATGAAAATCGCCCACGTTACACGATAGCGCGAGTCGAGCTTGGAGATGATCGCCGTATCCATCACAGAATAGGTCGAGTCATAGGACTGGTTGCCCTGATGGAACGCCTTGCACATAAAGTTCGTCAGCCCTGTGGCAATATAGTTGAGCATCATGGTCGAAACAACGACATTGACGTTCAGCAGTGCTTTCAGCAATGCCGGAATCATGGCAAACACCACGGCTGCCGCCGCACCGACAAGCAGTGCCAGCGGAATGTGAATGTACGATGGAAGGCCCAGTGCATCAATGCCGTAATAGCCGCCCCCAACCAGCGCCGCCGCATAAGCACCCATATAGAGCTGGCCCTCGATACCGATGTTCCAGACGCCCGCTTTGAAGGAGAAGGCCGTGGCAATACCGGTCATAATGATGGGACATGCGAAGCCAAGTGTCATCATCCAGTTGCCCACGCTGCCGAAGCCGCCCTGAATAATCAAGCCAAAAACTTCAAACGGGTTGTGGCCAATGATGAGCGCAAACGCCGCGCCAATCATAAACGCCAGAAACAGCGGAATCAGACGGTTCATAACATTGCAAATGCCTTGCTTTTGATGGGTTAACATGCCGTTTCCTCCTCTCCCGCTGCGCATTCTGTGAAACGATCCTGCCGCTTCGCGCCGGACATATACAAGCCCAGCTCATTGAACGAAACCTCGTCGGCGACAAATTCACCCGTGATCTCGCCGTTGTGGAAAACGATAATGCGGTCTGCGAGGCTCTTGACCTCCGTCAGCTCCGATGAAATCAGCAGGATTGCTTTCTTCTCGTCGCGCATTTTCAAAACGCTCCGATAAATAAACTCCGTTGCACCGACGTCAATGCCGCGTGTCGGCTGGCTCATCAGCAGAACATCCGGATCCGCGCTGAATTCGCGCGCAACGATAACTTTCTGCCCATTGCCGCCGGACAACGCACTCACCTCGGGATCATCGCCGGAAAGGCGAATGTCATATTCACCGACAAGCTTTTCCAGATTCTTCCGAATCGCCTTGCGGTTCATCAGTCCTTTGCGGCAATAGCGCTTCTGTCCGTGATAGCCGGAAATCAGGTTGCTGCTGACCGGCATGGACAGGCACAGTCCCTGGCGGTAACGGTCCTCGGGAATGATACCCAGTCCCTCATTACGCAGCTCGTCCGGGTGCATTTGCAGGACTTCCTTTCCCTTGATACGAACGCTGCCGTTTGAAGGCTTCATCAGTCCAGTCAGCAGGTACATCAGTTCAGTCTGTCCGTTGCCCTCGATGCCCGCAACACCGAGCACCTCATTTTCATGGATTTTGAAGCTGACATCGTTGACGACCGTTCGCCCCTCGGAATTCTTGCCGCCCAGGTGTGACACCTCATAGAGCACTTTATCCTGATTGACCGGGATGCTGCTGCGCTCCACCGACAGCAGAACCGGCCTACCGACCATCATCTCCGCCAGTGATTCCATTGTCGCATTCTCATCGTTCGACACAGTGCCGACCAGCTTGCCGCGGCGCATGACGCTGATCTGGTCTGCACAACGCTTGACTTCGTTGAGTTTGTGGGTAATGATGATGACCGTTTGTCCCATCCGCTTGAGATCCTGAATTTTATCGATCAGTTCATCGATCTCCTGCGGAATCAGCACCGCCGTCGGCTCATCGAGAATCAGAACTTTGACGTCACGGTACAACATTTTCAGGATCTCCACGCGCTGCCGCGCACCCACGGAAAGGTCACGAATCTTCGCATTCGGATCCAGATTGAAATTATATTTTTTGATCAGCTCGTCCACCTTGCGGCATTCCAGCGCATTGTCGATCAGCGGCAGCCCGATGGACTTTTTCCCAATCTGCAATTTCTTTTTTATTTCCATGCCGAGAAGGATGTTTTCATAGACCGTCAGGCTCGGCGAAAGCTTGAAGTGCTGGTGCACCATGCCGATACCGTTGTCGATTGCATCCTTCGGCGACTGCATTTTCACCGGCTGACCTTCAAAATAGATCTGACCGGAGGTCGGTTGCAGCAGACCGTAGAGCATATTCATGAGCGTCGTCTTGCCCGCGCCGTTTTCGCCGATGATTGCGCGGATCTCGCCCTTTTCCACCTCAAAATTGATCTTATTGTTTGCTGTAAAGTCCCCGAATTTTTTGGTCAATTCCTCGACCTTAATAATTCCACTCAATGTGTTTCCCTCCGATTTACATGGGCGCAGCACCCGGTTCGACTCCGGCCGCTGCCGTTGTTGTACGGCAGCAGCCGGAGCACTGGTTATTTTCTATCTATGGCTCAATAGAAGAATCAGAGGATTACTGTCTGCCGCTATTGACCCACTCGGTGTAGTCGACACCGGGATGGCTTGCCTGCCAATCCTCGAATTCGCCGGTTTCTGCATCGTACTCCTGCTCAAGGAAGTAGTTGTAGATCTTGAATTCACCGCTGATAATGCGGTCTTCCCATGCCTGGATATTCGCACGGATGCGTTCCCAAGCTTCCTGGTCGCAGCCTTCTACGCCGCCGACATAGGACATATCTGTCAGACCGACAACGCCGGACTCAACGCCCCAGTAATATTCGTTCGTGCCCTTAAGCGTACCGGCCTGCCATTCCCCGATGATGTTGGTGACCATCGCGGTGGTATCGTGCAGAACCGATGTTGCAACAACGCCCGGCTCCTTGTCGTCCTGGAAGCTGTCACAGCCGAGGACATAAGAACCGCACTGCTTGCCGGTGGTGAAGGTTGCCAGCGCGCCCGTACCGAGCACCGGCCACATAGCTTCAACCCCCTGGTTGACAAACATATTTTCCGCAATCTGCATGTTCAGCGCGGAGTCGGTGTAACTGCCGGTATAGTCGTTGTATAGCGTGACATCGATGCCCTCGTTGTCCTTGTACCACTGGATGATCTGCTGCTCAGCAGAACGGGAACGGCCCTGGTTGACGGATTCGCCGGGGTTGATGGTGGCGATCGTTACGCCGGGGTTGTTTGCCTGCCAGTCGAACATGACATTTTCATCCTTGGACAACTCGATCATGGCGATAGTCGCCATAGCAGCCCATTCGTGAAGCGCCGTGAACGGCTCGATCAGGTTGTCCTGCGTGCCGGGTCCGGGCAGACCCTTGCCGAGAACGACGAACAGCGTATCAGGGTAATCCTTGGAGGCTTCCTTAACATAGTCGATGATGACCCAGTCAAGGCAGATAATCAGCGGGTAGCCTTCGTTTGCAAGGGTGCGGATAAATGTATCTGCTTCGGATGCAGCTGTGGCTTCAACAAGAACTCCGTCAACGCCGTACTCTTCGACCATCTGGTCAAAGCCCTTCTTGGCCCCGTCGTTGTAACCCTGATCGCCCAGACCGCCTTCCTGAAGAATGATGGCGACCTTGTTTGCCATAGGATCGGAATCGTCGGGCCGTTTGTCGTCGCCCTGCAGCTGACCCTGATCGCCCTGGTTGGGCGCGTCAGTCTCTTTGTCTTTTTCGCCACTGTTGCTGCAAGCTACCATAGAGAACAGCATGCAGAGCACCAGCAACAACGCTAAGATTTTTTTCATTGGTGTACCCTCCTGTTTTTGTTTTCTCAAGTTGTGCATGAATTTTGCAACTTGTATCTTGATTATAAGACAACATATGCACATTTGCAAGCTCGCACATCTCACAAATTTTTGTTTTTCCATTTGTGCAACAATACCAATTCGCGTTTTTGGCTCAAATTTGTCCTATTTGTTGTTGACATTTGTATTTTGTATGCTATACTGTTTGTAGTACATTTCAAACAGAAAGGAACATACATTATGATTACACAGAAGCTTGACAATTTCATGATCTGGGTTGGAACGCAGATTTTCTTCGGCAAGCCTGCTCTAGAGCATCTTCCCGAAGGAATCGGTCGTTTCGGCAAGCGCGTGCTGATCGTCTACGGCGGCGGCAGCATCAAGAAGAACGGCGTTTATGACGCAATTGTGACTACGCTTGACGAAAACAAGATCTTCCATTGCGAAGTTTCCGGTGTCCAGCCCAATCCGAAAGTCGACGTCATCCGTAAAGGCATTGCCATCGGCAGAGAAAACAAAGTTGACGTTGTCCTCGCCGTCGGTGGCGGCAGCGTAGTTGACACCGCAAAAGCAATCTCCCTCGGCTGCTCCACCGATTGCGACATCATGGACGCAATCAAGGTCAACGGCGGCAACATTCTTTCCGACAAGGTTCTTCCCATACTCTGCGTCCTGACCCTCCCTGCAACCGGCTCGGAAATGGCAACCGGCGCCGTCTTTGTCGGCGACGACGGCAAGAAGGTCAGCTTCCACGGTCCGTATATCCGTCCGCGGGTTTCTTTCCTCAACCCCGAGTTCACCTTCAGTCTTCCAGAAAAGCAGACCAAAGCCGGTTCTGCGGACATCTGGAGTCACATCATTGAATCCTATTTTTCCAATGAAAAGTGCGCCTATCTTCAGGCTCGTACCGCCGAGGGTATGATGAAGACCCTGCTGAAGTACGTTCCCATCGCGCTCAAAGAGCCGGGGAACTACGAAGCACGCGCAAACATTATGTATTGCGGTGCATGGGGCAACAACGGCTACATCGTCAAGGGCAACTATGTTTCCTGGAGCGTCCATATGCTGGAGCAGCCGCTCAACGACCGTTTCCACATCACCCACGGCGAAGGACTGGCGATCATTACCCCGCATTGGCTTCGTTGGGCAAAGCGCCCCGAAAACCTCTACCGTTATGTCGATTTTGGCGTCAACGTCTTCGGTATTGATCCCTCGCTTCCCGAAGAAGTGATCGCCGAAAAGGGCATTGAAGCGTTGGAGCATTACTTCTTCGACGTTCTGAGGATGCCGCGCCGTCTGCGCGATTTGGGCGTTTCCGACGGCTGCTTCGAAGAATGCTGCGCAATCTTCAACGACGTCGGTATGCGTGCATATCAGGCGGACGCCTTCATCCCGCTCACGCAGGAAGCCGGCGTTGAAATACTGAAAGCCGCTTATTGATTTTCGAATTGCAAAAAACGGAAACCTCTTGCGGGGTTTCCGTTTTTGAGGTATTGATTCATGAAAGAACTTGTTTCCACCCGCCTTGGCACGGGCTCGATCCGAAAACTGATTTTCCGTGTCTCGCTCCCCATTGCCGTCAGTTCCACCGTTCAGGCACTTTATAACATCGTTGACGGCATTTACGTCTCTTCGCTGAATGAAGACGCTCTGACTGCCACCTCCCTTTTCTTTTCAGTCAACATGATCATGGTCGCACTCATTTCGGGTATGGCTGCCGGATTAAACGCCCTGCTGTCCTATTCTCTTGGGCGCGGTGAGCGTGAACGCAGCTCGGAAATCATTTTGACCTCCTTGCTGTTGACTTTCATGATTTCCGGCGGATTTGCACTGCTCGGCTACTTCGGCGCGGAGGCATATTACCGCAGCTTCAACGCCAGTTCAGGCATTCTGCACCATGGTGTCGACTATATGCGCATCTGCACAGTCTTTTATCTTCCTGCAGCGCTATCCTGCATTTTCGAGCGCATTCTACAAGCGACGAACCACTCCACTTTGAGCATGATTGCGCAGATGAGCGGCGCCGTGGTCAACATCATTCTCGATCCCGTACTGATCTTCGGCAAATTCGGTCTCCCCGCGCTCGGCATTCAGGGTGCCGCAATCGCCACTGTGATCGGACAAACCGTCTCTGCACTGCTTGCAATCCTTTTCAATCTGGTGAAAAACAGAGATTTTCAGCTTCACTTCCGCAGTTTCCGTTTTCGGCTGTCCACAGTGGTCGACATTTATCGTGTCGGCCTGCCGGTCACGGTTATGCAGGTCATTGGCACGGTCATGACCTTCTCGATCAATAAAATTCTAATGCACTTTTCCTCCACCGCCGTCTCGGTTTTCGGTATTTATTATAAAGTGCAGATGTTTATTTTCATGCAAATCTTCGCCTTTGGTCAGGGCGCACTCACATTGATTGCCTTTAACCGGGGCGCGAGGAAGTATTCCCGCATCCGCAACTGCGTCCGCACAACTATTCTGATCAATGTGTGCATCGCCCTGTTGGGAACGCTGATTTTCCAGTTTTTTACAAACGAACTAATCTCCCTCTTCCAGCCGACGCAGGAGCTCCTCGTCATGGGTCGCCGCGCACTGCGGATCATCAGCTTGATTTTCCCGATCGAGGCCGTTTGTGTCACGCTCAGTTATTCCTTTCAGGGACTTGGACGCGGTGGGCTGAGTTTGATTCATTCAACCGTGCGTCAGCTTTTTCTGCGCGTCCCCTGCGCCTATCTGTTGGCAACCTTTTTCGGTCTGGATGATGTGTGGTACGCTTTTATCATTGCTGAAGTCGTCGCGCTCGTCATGACCGTGCTCTTCTACCGCAATCTGCGCCGAAAAGAACTGATGCAGCCCGATGCAGAGTGAACGCTTCTCGGGGAAAACCGGCAAATCCTGCGCGGGCGCTTGACAAACAGTGCGGGTGGTAGGTATAATACAAATAGCTGATTTCGTCGCTTCAAGCGGCGCAGTTCATAGCCGCGCCGTTTTCTTAATCTCATTCCACGCAGGGGAGGTACTCCTTTGGTTGCGATCGTTACCGATATCCACTACAGAATGTCGCTTGCGGTGATCCGCGAGCTGGGTGAAGCGGACGTGACGGCGATCTGCTGCGAGTCCGAGCGCCACCGTGCCGACGCGCCGCTGGGCATGCTGTCGCGTCACTGTGCGCAGCAGCACTGGCTTCCCGCGGGAAACGAATGTGAAGCGCTTCTGGCACTGTGCTGCGAGGTCGGCGCACAGCATCACTGCCGCCCCGCACTGCTTCCGCTGGGCGCGGCAACATTGGCGTTGGTCGCGGCAAACCGCGCAGCGTTCGACGGCGTTTGCGGACTTCCGTGCCCCACGCAAGAGCAGCTCGACCTTTTCAACAGCAAGGAGCACCTCAGCACGTTGGCAAAATCGCTGAGCGTGCCCATGCTGGAAAGCTTCTGCCGCTGGAACGGCGAAAGCGCCGAAGAACTGGCCGCTCGCCTCCCCTACCCCTGCGTTATCAAGCCCATCTGCGGCGAAAAGCTCGGACTGACCGCCGCAAAACGCTATCAATTTGTGAACAACGCGAACGAGGCAGTGGTTGCCTTTTCGCACTACTGCGCGAATACCCCGTCAACGGTGGCCCATCCTCGTGTTGCCGCTGTGAAGCGCGGGACGATTTGCTCCGTTACACCGAGGAACTCGTGGCGGCTACCGAGTTTCCGGGCTCACCATGTTTGAATTCAAGGAAGACGCGGCGGGAGCGCCGCACCTTTTGGAGGTCAATCCCCGCGTCTGGGGGACGTATCCGCTCACACGGGTCAGCCGGAGCGGGTTTTCCCTGCTTTGCTGTGCGCTGACGTGGAATACGGCAAACGCCCCCGTCCCGCTGTCCCCTGTGGCGCAGCCGAAACACTGTAAAATGATCTTCGCCACGTCGGACGCGATGGTGGCATTCGGATATCTGCAGCGCGGCAAGGTCGGTAGGGCGTTCTCCTCGCTGGTTGATCTACTGAATCCGGCGGTTCGCGACGGCGTGTTCGAGTGGCGTGACCGAGCTCCCGGCTTCGCCTACGCCCGCTCGCTGCTGAAGAAAGAGAGGCACTCACGAACCGCTACCTCGTTGTAACGGTCAGCGAGCTTTGGGCACATTCGCCGCTGCGCGATCTTCTCCCCGAAAGCGCCGACGGCGCTGCCGCAAAACGTCTGCTGGAAAGTGGCTGGTGCGTCGCTTATCGTGATAATACACTTCGCTCCGATGT
>CAYRMX010000008.1:0-21378 GCA_964425295.1 uncultured Oscillospiraceae bacterium
TTTCCAAAAAACACCTCCAAAACAGTTACCTGTCTTGGAGGTGTCTCTTCTTGATTGTTGTCCCTTTACTGACTATACCATTAACTTAATGACATTGGTCTGAGAACGGAAGCTGTTTTTTGATAAAACTCATGACGTTTTCTCCGCTGTATTGTCGGTTTTGCGGGGGAGAATGCTTAAAACGCAGTGGAGAATATGGCGGGCGGTCTGCTGCATTTCGCCGAGGGTAATGCCATCCGGCTGCCCGTAGGTTGCCAGAAGCGTTCCGTCGGGCTTCTGCACCGTGTCCGTCATGACCCGCTCACCGGGCATGAGGAGGTCGACCCCGGCGCGCACGCGATAGGCATTACCCTCGATCTGCGGAAACTCCGGGCTGGGCGCATAGCGCATCCACCAGTCGGTCATGACGTTTCCCGCGTAGCCCCATTCGCCGCGCAGGATTCCCTGTACCAGCTCATAATGATAGTGCCCCCAGACGCCGTTGATCTTGTTGTAGCTCGTCATCAGGCATTTCGGTTCAGCTTCGCGCACGCAGATTTCAAAGCCCTTGAGATAGATCTCGCGCAGAGCGCGCTCGGTGAGGACGGAATTGTGATACTGCCGTCTTCGTTCCTGACTGTTGCAGGCAAAGTGCTTCGGACACGCCGAAGCGCCGCCGGACTGGATGCCGCGGACATAGGCAGCGCTGATCTTACCGGTCAGGTAGGGGTCTTCGGAAAAATACTCGAAATTTCGTCCGCCGAGCGGATTCCTGTGGATATTCATTCCGGGCGCGAGGATGACGTCTGCGCCGCACGCCGCCATTTCCCCTGCAAGCAGGCACATAATCTGCTCGACAAGGTCGGTGTTAAAGGTAGAAGCAAGCAGCGTTCCGCTCGGAAGCAGCGAGTTGGACGCATAGCTCCGCACGCCGGACGGACCATCGCAGGCGCTGAGGACGGGCACACGCTTTTCGCGCAGATAGGGCGTCACGCCGCCGAAAACGCCGGCATTTCCCTTGATACCAAGCGGGCTGTCAAAGGT
The DNA here is from genome assembly GCA_964425295.1 of uncultured Oscillospiraceae bacterium. GTDB lineage: Bacteria > Bacillota > Clostridia > Oscillospirales > Oscillospiraceae > JAZOXB01. The sequence continues at coordinate 1,024 of CAYRMX010000008.1, forward strand.
GTAGCCGCCGCGTGAAAGTGCTTCCAGCTCGTCGGGATCTAGCTGCGCAATGAACGTGTCGAGCGTGATTTTACCCGACTGCACATCCGCAAGGGTGAAGCCCAAGTCTCCGGTCGGCTCGACCGCAGTGGGAACCTCGGCAAGAATGCGGGCTTTCAAGTCGACCGTTCGCGGCTGCGTCATGCGGGTGACGAGCCTTCCGTCCTCGCGGGCATAGATCGGGAACGCAGTCGCAGGAGCAGCCATTTCCGTCAACCGTCGCACGACCTGCGTTTCTGCCACGGCATGCGTCCCGATGACCTGCGCCGAGCGGACGTCTGTTCCGCAATGGAAGCGGTAAGTCCCCGCCATGAGGACATAACACGATTTATGTCCGGCAAGTCCGACGTCGTCATAAGAGGAAATGCCGTATTCATCCGTTTGCAGATTGATTGTCTGCTGCTCGCCGGGCGCAAGCTTCTCTGTCTTGGCGAACGCCACCAGCTCGCGGGCGGGATTTCCCAGCTTTCCGCAGGGCTTTTCCACGAACAGCATGACAGTTTCCTTGCCGGGGTATGCGCCGGTGTTCGTCACGCGGACGTCATAGGAAAAGGCATTACGCTGCACCGTCTCCAAACGGAACGACGTGTATGACAGACCGTAGCCGAACGGATAGCGCACGCGCTCCGGGGCAAACGTCTCGAACCAGCGGTAGCCGACATAAATATCCTCGGTATACTCCGCCTGTTCCGGCAAGCCGAACTGCGGGGCGGAGGGGTGATCGTCATAGGCACGGACAACCGTGTCGGTCAGACGTCCGGAGGGCGTTTCTCTGCCACAGAGCAGGTCAGCCACGGCGTTGCCGCTCTCCATGCCTCCCTGCCACGCCAAAAGCACCGCGCCGAAGGAATAGTCGTCCAGAAAACCAAGGTCGATCATGCTGCTGAGGTTCAGGACAAGGACAGCGTCCGGGAATACCGCAGTCACCTGGCGCAGCACTTCCCTTTCCTCGTCCGTCAGGTAGAGCTCTCCCGCCGTCGGCGCGGCGTCGCGCTCTTCGCCGAGAGTGCGGCTGAGAACGATCACGGCATGATCGGCAAGTTCCCACGCGGAACGGACAAGCGCGTCCGTCAGCGGCATTTCGGCAAAGGATGCCGGCCACTGTCCCCAGATGCTGCCCGGATCGGCGGGATTTTCCGTTGTCCAGCGTTCATATTCCGCCGCAAGCCGTTCCTCGACCGTCAGCGTTTTACAATTGCGCAGGCCTTGCAGAAGATTGACGCGATAGGGACAGTTAACATCGCCGCCAGAGCCGTAGCCCGTAAACGACCAGTCGATCTGGCTGCGCCCGAAAACCGCAACGCGGCTGTTCGCAGGCAGCGGAAGCACACGGTTTTCCAGCAGGACGGCGCCCTCGGCGTCCGCGCGGCGAATCGCTTCGGGCATGCCCGCCGTGACGGTTTTGACATCACTTTTCGCGACCTGCCACTGTGCAAGCTCGCCGCCTGCGCGTTCGCTCGGTTTGATTTCATTGGAAGTCATGATCGTTCCTCGCTTTATTGCAGGAATGCCTCAACGCCTTTTCCCTCATCCATGAGCGCCATGATCATGTAAAGTCTGGGCAGATGGAACGGGCCTTTGAAGAGGTTGCCCTTGAGGTCGGTGGAGGGGGTGTTGTCATAGTGCAGATAGCCGTACCACTCACCGTACTCCGCATCGATGAAATACTTTTTGCAGTATTCTTCCACCTCGCGGTAAAGCTGCCCGTAGCGTGGCTCGCCGAAGACACGCTCCGCCATGCGCAGGGCGATCATCGCCTCGCTCTGCGGCCACCAGAGCTTCATATCCCATTCAAGCTGCATGGGCGGCTTGCCCGCCACATCTGTGAACGAAATGACGCCACCGCGCGCCTTGTCCCAGCCGATGGGCAAGGTGCGGTCAATGATCTTTTTGCCGTATTGCAGCGTTTCGTTGTTGCCTGAAAGGAGTCCCTGACTCATGATGAACCATGCGGCTTCAAAGCTGTGCCCCGGGTTGACCGTTCTGCCGGTCGGGGTATCGACAAAGCCGCCGTCGAGCGAAACGTTTTCGAGCAGTCCACGCTCGGTCAGGTAGCCGCCGTGGAGGATCTCATTCAGGCATTTCTCGGCGATGGCGCGGTATTCCTCCACCCGCGGCGTCGGAAGCGTCTGCATCACCTGCGCGGTCGAAAGCATGATCATTGCCGGGCCGAGCGCCTTGAGCGGCTGGTTTTGCGGATTGATCTTCGGACGGGTCTTGATTTTTCCCGTGAAGCAGTCATAGGCGATGGCAAAATAGCGCTCCGCGTTTTCCATCACCTCGCGGTCGCCGGTCGCCTTGGCGTATTCCGCGCAGCCGATGGCGGCGAACGTCTCGGAAAAATAGTATCTTCTCTTTTGCAGTCCCCTGCCGTCGGCGGTCACGGTGAAGTACATCCGCCCGTCGGTATCGACGCATCTGGGCAGGAAGTCATAAATGCACTTCGCCGCGCTCAAAAACGTCGGGTCTTTCTCGATCATGTTATACGCCTTGCAAAACGCCCAGAGTGCGCGTCCCTGAAACCAGACGCTCTTGTCCGTTCCGTAGATGTTTCCCTCGCGGTCGAGGCAGGTGTAAATGCCGCCGTTTTCGCGGTCGATCGCATGGTCAAGCCAGAACGGGAGCATATTTTCCAACAATTCTTTTCTGTAATTCATGAAATTTTCTCCTTTTTCCTGTTATTCAAGATTCCAAAGCAGCTTGAGCCATTTCTTGCTTTCCGCAAGCCAGCTCTGCGCGTGTGCCATGCCGCAGGTAATCTCGCCGTCGAGCGTGCTCCGGTCGCAGGTGGACATGCCGTGGTAGCCGTAAGGATAGATATGCAGCTCAAAGGGAATGCCGTGCGCCGCGAGCGCCGAGGCATAGAGCAGGCTGTTCTGCACAGGAACGGCGTTGTCCTCCGCCGTGTGCCAGAGGAACGCCGGTGGCGTACTGTCATGCACCATGCAGTCGCAGGAGAAGCGCTCAGTTTCTTCCTCGGTCGCAGGGGCATGCCCCAGAAGATTCTCAAAGCTGCCCATGTGCGCCGTCTCGCGGCGGGCGGAGATGACGGGATAGCACAGAATCGACGCCTGCACCGGCTTGCTCTGCGGGAAATGCACCCGCACTTCGGGGCAGTCAAAGCGGTTGCTGTAATGCGCCGCCAGATGCGCGCCCGCCGAAAAGCCGAGGATTGCCAGATGCGCTCTATCGCAATTCCAGCGCTCGGCGTTGGCATGAATCAGCTCCACTGACGCAGCAACTTCCAGAAGCTGCTGCGGGAAGCGGTGCGGCGCAACGGAGTACCACAGGACGAACACGTTATAGCCGTCTGCAAGATAGCGCAGAGCGATCGGCTCTGCCTCGCGCTGGCTGCACATGCCGTAGCCGCCGCCCGGACAAATCAGAAGCGTCGGACGCTTTTGATGTTCTCGGTGCATTTCCGTCATGTTAAACGGAAGATAAAGTTCCAGCCGTGCATCACAGCCGTCCGTTCCCAAAAACGGATAGTGTTCTTTCAGGCTGACCGTTTCACAACGCATTTTGATATCTCCTTTTGTCATTTTTTGATAATTGGCTCTGTCAAACCTGCGCGGTGCGCCATTTTCCGCCACGCCAGCACAGCAGATAGACCGTTGCCTTAGTGGCCTCGTCAAGCATCATTGCAATCCAGATGCCCATCAAACCCATACCGAAGTGTACCGCCAAAAGGTAGGAACCAAGCACATTAACTCCCCATCCACTCAGTACGGAAGTTACCAGCGGAATCTTGACCTCACCGTTGGCATTGAGCGCACTCTCCGACACATGATTGACCGCACGCAGCATCTCCAACAGCACATCAACCGCCATGATCGGCAAGGCTGCCGCAAGAATCTCGGAGTCGTTCGTAAAAATCGATAGCAGAGGTCGGTAAAACGCCAGAATGCAGAGCGCAAGCGCTGCGTTTAACCCAACAGCAATGCGGATATTCTGCCAGTAAAGCGCGTTCACGCTGTCCATCCGTCCTGCGCCACGATGTCTTCCCATCAGGATGCCACCCGCATTGCCGATCGAATAACTGAAGCGTGAGGTATAGGCAAGGATATTGGAAATATAGAGCTTGGTGTTGATGACCCTGACGCCAAGCCCCGTGATAAAGCTGGTCGTCACCATGCACGAAAAGTTGTACGCCACCACACTCACACCCGCCGGAACGCCGAGGCGCAGGATATCCATCACCTGATGTCTTTTGCAGCACAGACGGAACGGGCAGCGTCTGACCGAAAAGCACACAACCGAAAAGACCAGACCCACTAGCTGCGCAATGGCGCTGCACACAGCAACCGCGCTCACGCCACGCACCGGCAGTTCGATGCCACTGTAAAGCGCGATCCATGCAAGCAGCAAATTCAGCACATTGCTGATGATGCCCGAAACCATTGAAAGGCGCGAATAACCATGACAGATGAGCAGATTGTTAAAATAGCTCATCAGTGTCTTGATCGGAAAGGTCAGCGCAGCAAGCGTCAGATATTCCACCGCGAGTCCATGAACCTCTCCGGTCAGATGCATCAGCAGCATTAGCGGTGCAGCGCACAGCGCAACCAATATGCCGATTCCGGCACTGCCGAAGCCGGCCAGCAGCAGACCGCTTCCGGCAACGGCGCGCGCACGGTCGAAGTATTTCGCGCCGAGCGCCACACTGGTGATAATCACTGCGCCCTTGCTCACCATGTTCAAAAGTGCGTCAGCAATACAGATGATCTGCTGCGCTACGCCCACCGCAGAAACAGCGTTGTCGGAATAGCCCGAAAGGATGAGCGTGTTGACCGTGCCGTAAAGCTGCTGGAATAGATACTCCAACAAGAGCGGCAGCGCAAGGCTGAACAGCCCGATGCGCTTTCCGTCCTCCCTAACGCCGGAAATTGATTTATCGTATAACATGATTTCTTTATTTTTCTCTCAATTCCGTCCTCGTTAACGATTTCAGAGGTCTCTGCTCCAAACGCAATCGGCAATGCGGTCACTGTGGGCGTAGAGTTCCAGATGCGTCTGTCCCTTTGCCGGACGAACAGCCACACTGATCTTGCCCATATACATCTGCCGATCAGGCAAGCTGACGCGGTTGTGGTCGCAGTGATCCGAGCCTGTGCCGACGATCTCGGCGGGGGCATTCGCCGTGAAACGGACGAATTCCGCCGCGTCGGGCACGGGGCTGCCATTTTCGTCCAAGCATTCGCAGGTAAAGAGCGCGAGATCGCTGCCGTTCGCTTCGAATTCGTTGTCGAGGTGCAGGTGCAGGCGCACGGGCTTGCCCGTTGTCTTTCGACTGTCTTCGCAGACAGGCTTGCCGCCGCGATAGCCGACCACGCGCACTTCGCCCGGCGCATAGGCTACCTCCCACTCGCCGTGGCCGTAGCGCTCGATCGTTTTTCTGCCAAGGCTCTCGCCGTTCAGGAGGAGCTCCAGCTCCTCGCAGTTGGTATAGACCGTGACGAGGATTCCATGCCCCTCCAGTCCCTCAAAATTCCAGTGCGGAACGATGTGCGCCATCGGCTCATCCGTCCAGAACGCACGGTTTTGCCAGAAGCAGCCCTTCTTCTGCAAGTAGAGGTCGATCGCGCCGGAGCGGGAGCACAATGCGGGCCAGTCTGCCTCGCCGCGATACTCGATGCCCACCCAGAAATAGCTTCCGATGACATACGGGCGCTCCATCAGGTATCTCCACGTCTTTTCACGATGCCAGAACCAGTCGTTGATCTGCGTGTCATTGTCACGGAAGCGCTCATTCGTGTTGGGCGGATAGTGCCAGCCGCGCGTCGAGCTCATCGCAGCGCATTCTGAGGATAGCACCGCCTTGTCGGGGTAAGCCTTATGCAGCATGTCAAACAGCGGGAGGTTATAGTTCACCGCCACAAGGTCGCTGTATTCATAGATCTGCGACTTGTCCGGCGTCTTGTCCTGCGCGGCAATGATCGCGCGCGAGGGGTCGAGCTTGCGGATGTGCGAGGCGATGGCGCGGTGGATGCGCTTGCCGACATCGGTGATGTGCAGCGGTTCTTCGTTGCTTGTCGACCAGAAGATGACACTCGGACGGTTGCGGTCGCGCAGGACGAGGGCATCAAGCTGCTCAAAGGCTTCCTTGGTCGTTTCGAACCAGCGCGACTCCGCCAGAACGAGGAAACCCATTTCATCAAAGGCGTCCATGTAGTCGCTGCCGTAGCAGTAGTGGCTCGTGCGGTAGCCGTTCGCGCCCATTTCTTTCAGAAGCTTCACCTTGTAACGTGCCACATTTCTCGGCACTGCCAGACCCGTCAGGCCGTAATCCTGATGCCCGCAGACACCCTTGATGAACGTGCGTTTGCCGTTTAGGAGCAGACCGTTTTCCACCGAGATCTCCACCGTGCGGAAACCGATGCGCGTGGTGTCTTCGTCGCAGGGCACGCCGTCGCGCAGGAGCGTCGTTCGCACCGTGTAAAGATTCGGATTCTCGCAGTCCCAAAGCAGCGGGTCAAACACCTCTGCCGCAGAATGCAGGACGTGCTTCTCCCGCGCGGAGACAGTTTCTTCGCCAAGGGCGGTCGCCGCGCACTTGCCGTCTCCGTCCAGAATCTCGGTCTTGACCGTGACACAGCAATCATCATAGCTGTCGTTGACAACGGTCGTTTGTAAATCGACCCGCCAGAGGTGCTCATCGACCTTCGTGTACGGCGCATAGACACCCCATCGATCGATGGCGACCGGGTCGGTGATCGTCAGGTAGACATTGCGATAGATGCCTCCGCCCTGATACCACCAGCCTTCAAATTCGCTGCGGTCGATATAGACCGCGAGTACGTTTTCCTGCTCGAAATCGACGTAGTCGCTGATGTCGATCGTGAACGAATTGTAGGCAGAGTAGTTGTGTCCCATACGGCAGCCGTTGAGGTAGATCGTCGCCTCCCCCGCTACGCCGTCAAAGCACAGCAGGAAGCGCTTGCCGCACGTCTCGGCAGGCACGGTAAAATGTCTGCGATACCACGCGTTGTCGTGGCGCAGAAAGCCGAAGGAGTTGTTTTCGTGTTCCACCGGCGTCTGATCGACGACGTAGTCGTGCGGCACGCGCACCCACTCCCAGCGTTCATGAGACAGCAGCCCGATGTCCGAGACAAACTGATCGGGCTGGTCGGGATAGTTTCGGGCGGCAGGGCCTGCCTGCTTCCGCTCGGTCTTGCTCTGCGAATAGGCAGGGCCTTTCCACGCCGGACGCGCGAGCTCAATGTCTCCGCGATGGAAACGCCAGCCGGTATCAAATAAAATTTCCTGACGCATTGTGTTCTTCCTTTCGTGTGTCACTTGTTCTGCGGGCATGCCGTAGGTTATAAGATCCCTGCCTTTTGCAAAAGGCGCTCATATTCCTCCGCCGCAAACGGGATACCGCCGCTGACATAATGATTGATGCGGTGGACGCCCTCACAGTCCAGCTCAAGCAGATAATACCGATTGCCCTGCGGCACAAAATCAATCGCGCCGACGACGCTCAGATCATTTGCCGCGACCGCTGTGTTGCCCTCGGCAAGGCATTCGTCCGTTTTCAGGTCGATAACGCGAAAATGTGCCTGTTTTTCCGTCAAAAATTCATTCGCAATGACGATTTCCAGCTTACCGTCCCGTGGCTCGCGCAACATGAGGCACAGCGGCTCCTGCGAGCGGCGGACATAGGTAAAGGCAAGCTTGCGGTCAAAATAGTAATCTGCGAGTGCCTCGCTCGTCTGCGGCCAACCGTCGAGCAGATTCCACCAGATCAGTCCCGTCCTGCGCCACTTATGCGTGCGCCAGAATTCGATTGCAAATTTAAACGCTTCACCGTGGTAGAAGCGGCTCAGGCGAACATAACGCTCCAAATCGTCCGGAACGCTGCCGAACAAAATCTCGATCAGGCTCGGAATCAGATTGCGGCGGAACGCATACGGCACGTCCTCCCCCGTTTCCATCGCTGTCGAATGAAGCTGCCATGCGTCGTGCGTTCGGTCGGATAGGGCGTCCGCCGGGAGAAATTTTTCCAGCGATTGCACGGACGGACAACCGAACGCGCCCATTTCGCTGACAAAATGCGCATTCGTATTGACGTAATACGGCGCTTTATAGTACCCGCGCGGTCCCCAGAGGTGATCTTCGGGCATTTTGCTCAGGTCGCCCGTTTCGAATACCTCCCTGCCGATATACGGCGAGCTGGGCAGATACTCCCGCCACGGGTCGACCCGACGAAGGGCATTCGGAATGGTCACGCGCGTGACCGTCGCATGGGCAGGGTCGCCGCGCACCGCGCCCCAGAACATCGCAGCGCAGTCACACTCGTTGTCGCCCGCCCAGAGCGCGATGGACGGATGCTGCCGCAGGCGGCGGACGATCGTTTCGACCTCGCGCTCCATGCTGCGCAGGAAGGCTTCATTCTGCGGATAGGCGGCACAGCCCATCATAAAATCCTGCCAGACGAGGATGCCGCGGCGGTCGCAGAAGTCGTAAAACGGATGATCTTCATAGACGCCGCCGCCCCAAACGCGCACCATGTTGCAGTTTGCGTCCCACAGGAGTTGCAGCGCACCATCCAGTCGTTCGGCATCCTTGGAGTGGAATGCGTCGAGCGGCACCCAGTTTGCCCCGCGCACATAGCACTTTTCACCGTTGACCACAAAGCAGAATTCGCCGCTGCCGTTGCTGTCGGTCGTTTCCGTGCGCAGGAGCTTGACCGTGCGCACGCCGAAGTCGAACGTTTTGGTGTCGACCACCTCGCCGAGATACGAAAGCTCCGCCGTCACACGGTAAAGCGACGGCTCGCCCATGTCGCGCGGCCACCAAAGCTTCGGGTTCGGAAGTTCAAGGTCAAAGCAACCGCGATTGTGCCACAGGCGGTTCAGGCGGTGGGAAAAACGGCTCTCGCCGCATTCGCCGCTGATTTTGAGCGAATAGTCCTGCGCAAAATCGCCGTCCAACGCCAAAGAATACAGGCAGTGGAGCGTCGCCTTGTCCTCGCCGAGCGAAACGGTCGCAAGGTACACGTCGTCGATAAAATCCGGCTTTTTGACCACGACCGAGCATCCGCGCCAGATTCCGCCGGAGACAAACCGCGGAAAAATATCCCAGCCGAACGAATGCGCCGCCTTGCGCACCGTCAAAGACGCCGCGTTATACGGCTGATGGATGTGAACATCCGCGTCGAACGCGAATTTGCGCGCCTCGATGACCGTCGGCAGAATGTGAACCAACAGTTCGTTTTCGCCCTGCCGAATGCCGTCGGCGCGGAATTCATGCGGGAGAAACATGTTGTCCGTTTCTCCCAGCTTTTTTCCGTTCAGGTAAATTTCGGAAAAGGTATCGATGCCCTCAAAATGCAGCCACGCCCTTTCCGCCTCGCCCGCGAATGTGAACCGGCGCACATACCAGAGGTGACGGTTTTCCAGCCGCTGAACGCTCAGGCTGTTCGTGCCGAAATACGGGTCTTCCAGCTTTCCCGCAGCCTGAAGATCCAGCTCGAAATTGCCGGGAACGCTGCCGTCGATTCTCAGAAAATCCGTCGTTTGCAACGCCGCTTCCGTCTCAAAAACGGTGCTCATTGCGCGGTAAGTGCGGTTTTCCGCGATGTAAAGCGCCCATTTGCCGTTTAGCGACTGTTCGAGTGTGTACATATCCCGCTCCTTTGGGTCAGAGTGTTTTCAAAAAACCGATCAGACGGTCGGCGATTCTGTGGTTGCCCGCGTCGTTCGGATGCAGCCCGTCGGGCATGTAACGCTCCCGCTGCGCCGGAATAGCAGGCTGTATGCCGCTGACACGGTAAAGATCGAGCACGGGAACGCCGTAATCCGCCGCGATCTCCAAAATCGCGTCCACATAGTCACGAAGGCAGTGGTCGTTGCGAAGTCCCCACTCGTTATAATCGCCCTGCGTTTCGATCAGGCGGTGCATCGGGGTCATCAGCACCAGCTCCGACGACGGATAACGGACGATGATCGTCTCGATCAGCTCACGCAGCGCGCCGCAGAAGGTGTCGCTTCTGCGATCGGTCGTCTTGCCGAACGGCGCATCGCCGTGACCGAAGTCATTCGTCCCACCGAAAACCACGACCACATCCGCGTCGGGAATCATCTCCTCCACGCGGGAAAGAAAATGCTTGTCCCAACGCGCCTCCGCCGAGGGCGTGCGCTGCGGAGCAATGCGCGTGCCGCCGATGCCGTAGCCGTAGCACTCCGCGCCCGTTTCACGCGCAACAACGTTCCAGTAGAAATACTCCGGAGCCGAGGCACCGCAGCCCTCGGTGATGCTGTCTCCGAGAAAGGCAATTTTTTTATTGTTCAATTCCATTACTGTCTTCTCTCCTTTAAATCGAAAATGGAAAAAATGAGCATGGCAAGTGTCTCTTGCTATCCAAAAAAACACCTCCATGCTCATTGATGATTATAACGTCTTTTTCAAATTTTGCAATTGCGAATTTATCCGATCTGTTCCAGATACTCCGTGAAGACCTCGGCGATCAGCTTGTGCCCGATCACGGTCGGGTGAACGTCCCATTCTCTGGTCGGCTCGAGGAATTCGTCCGAGCGAATGCGGGCAAAGTTGAGGTCGAGATAGTAGCCGCCCGCCTCGTTCGCCGCGTCACGCAGAGCATTTTTGAAAGTCGAGCCGTAATCGGGGTCGTTTGCGCGCTCCCAGATCATGTTGCCGACGATCAGCAGGCTGCCGTTTTCCTGACAGGCATAGACCACGCGGTCGAGCTTGGAGTTGAACGTGCCGATGTCACCGAAGCCGGCGTCGTTCGTGCCGAGAGTCAGGATAACAACATTCGCCTTGCACATTTCCATCAGCGTCGCGTCGCCGATGTCGCCGAGGCGGATGCCGCTGAGAGAATAGTTGTTAATGACGATATCTTCCGGGTCATCGATATAGGAAATACCGTTGATGATGACGCTCTTGTTGTTGCAGTCGCCGGCGATCATGTCGATCTCCAGCTCATCGCCGCAGCCGTCGGGGATGGCGATATAGTCACTGCGCTTGCACCAGTTCTCCTCGGAACGGTTCGCGTCAAGCACGGCGACCGTCTGACCGTTGACCGTCACAGTGATGGTACTGCGGTACGGGCCTTCGGGATAATAGACATAGAAGCCGTTGATGTGGCGATCCTTGCCGCCCTCCATGCGGTTGAGACTCAGGCGAAGAATCGCGCCCTGCGTATGCGTGGCATAGCTCAGACCACCGGGGGCGCCGGTGGAAACGTAGTATTTCTCCCACTGATCCTCGCCGTTCGGGAACGAGAGCTTGTGCAGCTCATAGCCCGGCACGGCTTCGTTCGTCTCTGCAAGGAGCGAGGTAAAGCCGATGTTGTGCGTGCCGTACTTCTTCGCCATCACTTCTTTGAAGAGCGCAGCCCACGAATTGTCATAGAACAGTTCGGAGTTCAGCCCCTGCGTGATGCTGTCGCCGATGATGTTGATGGTCTTGTCGCCGTACATATCCTTGCCCTCGGAAAAGTCAAAGACAGCAAACGGCTCTTCGCTGACATTTTCCGGCCACTGCAATGCTTCTGTCACTTCTGTTGCCTCCGTTTCATTGGTTGCTTCTGTTTCGTCGGTGAGGGTTGTCGGTGCTTCCGTCGTTTCGTCTGCGGGTTTCGTGTCCCCGCCGCAGGCGCAGAGCGAAAGCAGACAGATCAGCGCAAGCGGAAGCGCAAGGAATTTGATCTTTTTCATAACAATTTCTCCTTTTCGGTCGAATGTTGGATTACAGGTACACTTCAATGACCGCCGACTCGCCGAAGCGCGTGTGCGGCAGGAAATAGAACGGGCGATAGGCGCGCTGCATGTCAGATCGCAGCTCGACACGCTCGCCGTTAAAGTAGAGCGCGGGCTCACCGCGCCGGAGCTTGAGCGTCACCTCGCAGCCACGGTAAGTGAAGCACGCGGTCGCTTCGTTCCAGTCCTTTGGCAAACACGGGCTGACGCACAGCCCGTCGAGCGTCGGCTCGGCGCCCATCAGCCATTCGTATGCCCCGCGGAACGACATCGCCACACTTCCCGTCAGGAAACTGAGCATGCCTCGATGGTCAAAGATCGGAAGCTGCTGCCAGCAGTTCGTGACGGCGTAGGGCGCGGTGCGCGCAAGGGCGGTTGGGTGCTTGCTCTGGTCATACGGTAGCATCCATTCCAGCACCTCGAAGAGCTTGTCGCCCTCCCCCGCTTTTGCCAACGCGCGGGCAAGGAAGCCCTGCGAGCCGTGGTTATAGACGTTGCCGTTTTCCGCAAGGAACGCGGGCACATCGCCCGTGGTCTGACGGCCGACGTGCGCGATCTTTTTCTTGCCCAACGGCGGATAGAATAGGCGATAGCCATAGTCGCTTTTCAGCATATCCGCCACGCGCAGTGCGTCGGACACGCGTTCGCGCTCGACAGTCATGCTGATGACGGCATAATAGTTGACCGGGCCGTAGGGACGCCGTTCACCGTCCGGGTCGGCATTGGAGAAGACCCACTTCCCGTCGTCATTGAAGACGGAATTGAACCAGCCCTCCTCGTTACGGGCGCTTTGCAGGAGATTTCTCCGCATGGTCTCGGCGGCGTTGCGGTACTGCGTCGCTTTCTGTGCATACTTCTTCGTCTTTTCGAGAATCTCGGCGACATTGTAAAGCGCCATGCGCACCTGACAGCTCACCGTAACCGATTCACCGCGACCGCGCAGTCCCGCCATGTTGACCGCGTCATTCCAGTCGCCGCCGTAGATCTTGCATAGACCGTGCTCGCCGATGTTTTCGGCGCGGAGATAAAAGTCCATCGCGGCGATCATGTGCTCGACGACGGTAGACGGTTCGTCCTCGTCAAGCCACGGAAGCCACTGCTCCAACAGCGCAAGGTCGCCGGTAAAGGCAAAATAGCGGTAGAGGAATTCCAGCACAAAGACGCCGCCGTCGACATAGGGGCGGGCATCGTGCTCGCCCTTACGCCCCTTGGTGGAATATTGGCGCAGAAACCAGCCGTCGTGCCGCTGGCAGGAAAAGAGCTGCAACAGCACCTCGCGGCAGGCATTCGCATCCCAGTACAGCAGCGCCGAATAATCGTTGGCGCTGTCACGCGTGCCGCGCATCCCGCTCGGCCAGCCACGATCAAGCGACGCGACCCAGTCCATTTGCAGCGGAATCCAGTAATTCATGTATTCGTTGAACGCCGAATTGGGCGTCTGAATGCGGTTTTTCTCAAAAATGCGGCGATATTTCTCGCGCTGCAAGTCGCAGTTGCGGTCGAACCGACCTGCTTCGAACCACTTGCTTGCCGCAAGCGCAGCAGGTGCGGACGGAATCTCGCCGTTTTCTTCCTGCGCAGGCAGGGAGAGCGTTTGCAGCAACTCCCGCTTTTCCGACGGCGCAAGCGTCCAGTCATATTGCATGGCATAAACCGGCGGGCAGCCGTAGATCTGGTTGTCTTGCCGATATTCGCCAAACTGCGCGTCGGTCGCAGCGGGCATTGCCAGCGTTCCGCCGAATGCATGCTGCGGGCAGAAGACCGAACCGCAGCCGACAAAGCGCTCAAGACTGATGTCCACGCTGCCGAGTCCCTCCGACGGCGTCAGGAGCACCATCGTGCGGCGCTTGCTTATGTCTCCGGTCGGGCTGAGGAGCTGCGTCCAGAACAGGTTCTGCTTCTTCGCCGTGCCGTAGCCGGTGCGCAGATACCATTCGTTTTTGTCCCACGGCGCAAGCATCGGCATGTTGACGTACGGCACGAGGAACGGATTCAGCCGCAGCGTGGCCGCTTCGCATCGACAGTTTTCGATGGAAAGCCGCATGGCGACCTCGCGCCCCGTCGGGGCGATGGCAAACTCGGTGCAGAGCTTCAAGCCATTGCGCTCGAACGTATAGGTCGCTTTTTCCGGCAAGAATCGCACAGAAAACGCCTCCGGCTGCTGCGCGCAGTCGGCACAATTTGCCGTCGGGCGGAAAAAGTTATTGAACGGCTCTTTCCCCGCTTCATTGATCCAAACGATCCAGTTGGAGAAATTCTGGGCATTTTCCCGACGTAGCATCATGATGTCGCCCGGCGGGTCTGCCTGAATATAGACAGGGCCGTTCTGGTCGACCTTGAGCAAAATGTCCCGATTTTGATAAATATACTCCCATGCGGACGGCAGATTCAGGTTTGTTATCTCATAGCCTGCGGTGTCGCCCAAAAATCTTCCGTATGACAGAGTCCTCATCTCCTTATTCTCTGCATTCTGATCTATGGATCAGCGCCTCGTACAGCGCGGCAGACGTCGGATGCCCGCAAAATGCACCCGTCTGCGGCGCGTTGAGTAAGCCGAGATACTGATAGCACAAAATCTCATCGCAATACGCGCCGACCGCCTGAAGCTGCTGCCGAACGCGTTCGCCCTGCGCCGGAATGAGCGCCGAGCGGTAAACATCGCCCTCGAAATCGAACAGCTCCACGTCTGCCCAGAGAGCGCTGCGCCCGGAGCGGTCATGTGCGCGGCGAAGCGCGGCATAGAATTCCGGCGTTTGCCGCGTGGTGGACTTGCGCACGCCGACTTCGTCCTGATAAGCAATGAAGTCCACATGCAATTCATCAAGCTGACGCACATAGGTATCATCCGCGTGCAGCAGGTTCGTCCCATACGGCGCAATGAGGATTTTCTTTCCGGGGATAAGCGTCTCGGCAAACGCCGTGTAGCGGTTGCAGTAGGTGATGAATTCCGTGTGAAAATGCCCCTCGATGCACGTCTCGTCGGGGTAATACCAGCCGAAAAAGGACGGATGGTGTGCATAGCGTTCGGCAATCTGCTCCATCGCGCGAAAGGCGCGCGCCGTGACCGCTTCGCTCGTCATGTTCTCCATCGTGTTTCTCCACGGGCCGTAATACCCGACGGAGAGAAACACGCGAAGCCCCTGCGCATCCGCCTCTGCCAGCAGCGCCTCGATCGGTTCGCTGCACGCAAAGTTCTCCGGCGCGGGATAAATATCGGTCGGAAAATACGCTTCCGCCCGCCCCTCATCGACCAGCGAGGTACACATCAAAACGATGTATTTCATCCCCGCAGCGGCGATCTCGCGCACCTTTTCCCGCCATTGCGCGTCGGAAAAGGCGCGGCAGGTCGGATTCCAGTATTTTCCCTCTAATGTATTGTGGTGGGTAAATTCAAACCATGTTCCCGTAATTTTGATCTGTTTCATCATCCAAGCTCCACGGTAATGTGGGTTTCGTTGTCCGGCAAGGCGGCAAGTGCCTCGCAGGAAAGAGTCACCTTTCCGTCCGCGATCGGCAGTTCCATGCCCTCGCTGCGGGCGGACAGGACGCGGTATGCGCCGTAATCCCGATGCAGCGGGTTTTTCAGCGTGATGGCAAGTCGTTTTCCGCCGAACATCAGGGAAAGACGCGCCTCCCCCGCTTCGTCAAACTGCTCACGCACCAGACGCGGCGCGATTTCCAGCGCGCCGTAATGCCCGCGCACACCGAACATTTCCGTGACACAGGTGAGCATGTACCAGCTCGCCGCGCCGGTCAGATAGTGATATTTCCCGCGCCCGTCGGCGTTAAAATATTCGGGAATGCCCGGATAGATGCGGCTCGTGTCGAAGTCCATCGCCGTATCGAGAAGCGTTCGGAGCGCCCGATATCCCTCATGGGCAAAGCCGCGGCGATAGAGCGCGTTGGCATACATGACCGTCATGTGGGAGAAGACCGCGCCGTTTTCCTTTTCGCCGTAGGCAAAGCCGAACATTCTGCCCAGATTGAGCTTGAGTTCGCCGAAATCGGTATTCAGGCGATAGCCGCCGACCTCGGGGCGGTAAAGATAGCGTTCTGCGGCGCGGCAGATCTTTGCCGTCTGGCCATCGGTCGCCGTGCCGCTCATGATTGCAAAGGTCTGACCTGTGAGCATCATGCGGACGCCGTTCGGGAAATATCCCTCGACTTGAGCGCCGCCGTTATCGTAATAGCTGTTGAACCAGCCCTCGTTCTCGCCGCCGATCCATTCGGTGCTGCGGATATGCGCCCGCATGCGCTCCGCCCATGCGCGAAGCGACGTTTCAAGTGCCGCCGTCTGCATGCGAACCGTTCGTCCGCTGACGGTGTGCGCGCAGCGCGCCGTGAAAGCATGCAGGCGTTCGGTTTCGGATTCGTCGGAAAGGAGCAGCTTCATTTCTTCCAGAAGCTCAACTTCCTCGCAACCACGCGCATGCAGAGCGCCGAGAAGCTCGGCAAGGGTCTCGAGATTTCCGGCATAGGCGCAGGTGAACGCCACGCTCTCGCCGTTTGCCGCTGCCATGTCCAGCGCGTCGTTCCAGTCCGCGCCGCGCAGACGGATGTGCCCATGCGCGCCGAGGTCGCAGCAGGCGCACAAGTGTTCGAGCAAAATGTGCTCAAGCACCGTGCCGCGGTAGACCTCGCCCGCCTCGGTTTTCAGGCGCAGCCCGTCTTCAGGCGACCAGAGACGGTCGAGATCCGTGCCGCGATTTTTCTGCTCGTCCTTGAAATAGGACGTCTTTTGCAGCAGGAATTCCGGATCACCGGTCTGATGAATATACAAATTTGTTGTCAGGAGCGGCCAGACGCCGTGATCCATCCACACGCGCGCAATGCCGTTGCGGTCGGCAAGGAATTCCCCCGGCTGCGTGCCGATGATAGTCGCGTTCGTGCCGTCGACGCGCACACCCTCAAAGTGGTTCAGGAGCATTTTGCGCACGCCGGACGGATCCATGATGAGCAGCGACAGGCAATCCTGCCAGAGATCGCGCCAGCCGCGACCGCCGCGGCCGTAGTCATGGTGCGGTAGGAACGAGCAGCCGTAGATGCGCCGCAGAATCGGCTGAAAGCTGATCCATTTCAGATAATTGTCGACTTGGGCGTCGGCTGTGTGATAACGGACGTTGACCTGCTCGCGCCAGTGGCTCGCGGTGCGCTCGAACGCTTCTTCGACCTTTCCCCGCGTGTTCAGCGACTGCACAGCCGCGTCAATTTCGTCGGGTGACAGCGCTGTGCCGAGCAGGACGGTATAGCTGACCGTCTCCTCCGGCTGAAGCTCCCACGCGGCAAAGACGATGCCGCCGAGCGCTTCCTTTCCCTCCGCAGTGCTGCCCGCCGGAACATACGGCGCGCCGCAGAGCAGCGCCCGCGGATGCGTCAACGTGCCGCCATCTCCGATAAAGCTCTCCACGGTCGGATAGAACCCGACCGGCGCTTCTCCCCGCCCGCCGACACCACAGGCAAAATAGAGCCGTTCATTTTTCCGGTGTCCCCGTTCGTCAAAGGAAAGCGTCGGCTTCAGGCAGACACCGTTCTGCGTGGTGGAAATGCGGTTGAGCAGGCTCGTCACATGACGGTGGTCGCGGATGTTGTCCGCGCTTCTGCCATAAAGCGGAATTGCCGCCGTCGGCTGAATGCGCAGGGGTTTGCCAGCGCAATTGCGCAGTGTCACCGCCATAACTTCCACATTTTTCCAAACGAAAGCGGTCACTTCTGCCGCCAAACCGAATTCCGCTGACGTCCGCTCCACCCGCTGCCAGAGGAAGCCCGCCGTGAGACGGCTTTCCTCCTGCTGCGGCGTGAAACGCTGAGCTTCCTGCCGGGCACTTGCGCCCACGGCAGACCAGAGTCCGACACCCTCGACCTGCACCCAGAAATTGCGCACACTGCGGTTATTGTGCAGGTTTTCGACGCTGACCGGCTCGAGGAGGAACGAATTCTGATCGAGCTTGCAGTCGCCGCCGAGATTCGGCGTGAGCGCACTTTTCAGTCCGTCCTCTCCCGCAATCGGAAAATAGAGGTCGGAGTATTCCTCGGGCTGTTCAAGCGTAAAGCTGCCGTTTTCGTCCGTAAATGCAATGTGTTTCATATTTTCCTCTCAGATCTCTGCGTTTCAGGAGATTTCGATCGTCTGCAAGACGGTATAACCGTTGATAAATTCCAGATCGTTTGCAAGGCGCGCGCCTGTTCCGGCGGAGTTTCTCAGATAAAACGCCAGACGGTAGCTACCGCTCTGCTGCGGAAGCTCCAGCTCCGCCGTGAGCTTATAAGGCACCTGATCTTCCGAGAGCCAGCGCGTCGGATCGCCCGCCGCGACGGTGGAAAGAACGTTTCCCGTCTCATCGAGAATGGCGAAGCCGCTTTCCATGTTGAACACCGGCGAGAAGCCGTAGTTTTCCACCAGAAGCTTGACGCCGAGCGTTTCGCCCGCCGCGATCTTGCCGTTGAGCGTAAGTGTCGTCGCGCGCACGCGGTAGCCGAGGTGATCGGTGACGAATTCAAACGCCGTGCGCTCAATGGGCTGACCGTTCTCGTCCGTGAACCAGAGCGGATCATAGACGATGTTGCTCACGTCCAGCCATTGCTTCGTGATTTTCTCGGTCACCCAATCCTGAATGCTGTAATAGCCTTCGCCCTCGATCGCCCATGCGGTAAAGGGCTGCTCGATAAAGCTGTGATAGAGGCTGAAACTGTTTTGATGGAACGCGCTGTACTTGACGATCGCCAGCGCGCCGGTCGTCGGCGCCCAGTTTTCCAGATAATACTGGCAGCCCCAGAACATCTCGCCGCCCTGCGGGCCACGGAAGGATTCCTTGCGCATCTGTTCCCACTCTTCGTCCCCGGGGCTTGCGCTCCACATTGCTTCCTGCCAGCCGAAGAAGCTATCATCGTGATAGCCCATGCGGTAAAGCTGCGGATTCTCCGGCTCTGCCTCGGCGAGGACGTTTTTGACGCCCGGATAGCGCACCTGCACATAAAGCGATTCCGGCACCATCTCCATGATCGCCTTGAGCAGTGTCAGGCGGTCATGCTCCATTTTGTATGAATGCCATTCACCCCACGCGCCGAGGAAGCCCGCCTCGACGGTATGGATGACGTCAATATTCTTCTCAAGCAACGGGCGGAGCTGCGGGATATGCGCGAGTATGATCTCATCGCTCGCTTCGCCCGTGCCCTCCATGTCGCTTTGATAGGCAAAGCGGACAAGCAGCTTGATTCCCCGCTCCTTGGCAGCGTCAAACGCAAGCTGCATGCGATCAAAGGCGTCCTGCGGGATCGTCGCCGTCTCACGGTAAGCGGTCAGGTAAAAATAGACCTGACAAAGCTGCGGGTGATATTTATTGTAACGGTCAAGCGCCGTTTTCACGGCTTCGTCCGGGCGCTCGGTCGCTTTGGCATCCACATACGCCTCCAGACGCCAGCCGCGGTCGGGGTTGTATTCGAGGAAATCATCCTGCGAGCCATACAGCGGCGCAAGCTCGGTCGTGATCTCCGTTGCCGTCGTTGCCGTCGTTTCCGTCATTTCGGGTGCATCGGTCTTCTCGGCACAGCCGCTCACGGTGATAAGCAGCGTCACAGCCGCCAAAATCAGCGCAATTTTCTTCATATATTACTCCTTAACGCGTACAATGTCAAATGTCAGAACAGGATAGACACCGAACGGCATTGCCATCGGCAGACCGACGTTCATCAGC
Organism: uncultured Oscillospiraceae bacterium; assembly: GCA_964425295.1. Lineage (GTDB taxonomy): Bacteria > Bacillota > Clostridia > Oscillospirales > Oscillospiraceae > JAZOXB01. The sequence continues at coordinate 20,477 of CAYRMX010000008.1, forward strand.
GTGTCGCCGCCGAGAGTCACGCCGAGCTGCTCGACGCAGTAACGTGCCTGCGGGTCAAGCCCCTGCGCTCGCACATAATGCGTCGAGGGATTGGGCAGCGAACGCTGCTGCGCAACCATGAGATAGGCACGGTCTTTTGCTTCGGAAACCAGCTCCCATGCGCAGAACGGGCCGTCAAACGGGCTGAGCAGACGGTAATACTCGCCGTTCGCGATCAGCGGCTCGAGCATGCGGTGGCGCTTGGTCTGCTCAACGATCTGCGCGCGCTCGTCCTCCGACAGGCGACCGATATCCAGCTCATAGCCGTAGTTACACATCTGCGCGACCTCGCCGCGTGTTGCAAACGGGGTCGTCCGATTGGTCTGGTGGTTCGGGCAGGCGGAAACATGACCGACCATTGAAGCAGGCGGATAGGCATAGCTCGTGCCGTACTGAATTTTCAGCCGCTCGATAGCGTCGGAATCGTCGCTCGTCCAGATTTGCGGCATGTAATACAGAATGCCGAAATCGTAGCGTCCGCCGCCGCCGGAGCAGCCCTCGAACAGAATGTGCGGGAAGTCCTCGGTCAGACGGCGCATCAGGTCATAGACGCCGAGCATCTGACGGTGCGTGTGCTCGCCCTGACGGTCTGCGGGAAGCGCAGCCGAGCCGTTGTCGGTCGTATGGCGATTGCAGTCCCATTTGACGTAGGTAATGTCGCATTCGCGCAGCACCTTGGAAACCTGCGCATAGATATTATCCACGACCTCCGGGCGGCTCATGTCCAGCACGAACTGCGTGCGGCTGACGTGCGGCTGCAAGCCGTCGCATTGGATGAACCAGTCGGGGTGCGCGCGGAAAAGGTCGGAATTCTCGCAGACCATCTCCGGCTCAAACCAGAGCCCGAAGCGCATGCCGTGCTC
>CAYRMX010000009.1:0-20904 GCA_964425295.1 uncultured Oscillospiraceae bacterium
GAGATGGGGTCGCGCCCCTTTGCCTTGCGGTCCTGACGCGCATAGCCGAAATAGGGAATGACCGCCGTGATACGGCCGGCGGAAGCGCGGCGGAATGCGTCGATCATGATGAGCAGTTCCATGAGATTGTTGTTGACGGGCGCGCAGGTCGACTGAACAACGAAAACGTCGCAGCCACGCACCGTCTCGTTGATGGAAACGGAGATCTCGCCGTCGGCAAACGCCGTTACGGTGCTGTCGCCGAGGTCAAGACCAAGCTCGGCGCAGATGCCGCGGGCAAGCGCGGGGTTGGAGTTGGCAGTGAAGACCTTGATTTCTTTTCCGTGAGCAATCATGTTGAGTACCTCTATTTTTCCGAGCCGCATGCGGCTCAATTTTCTTCTTTCTGTTTGTGCTTTGCCGCCCAATCCTTGCGGTTGGACTGGCGGGTTCGGGCAATGCCGAGGGCATTGGCGGGCACATCCTCCGTCACGACCGAGCCGGCGGCGATGTAAGCGCCGTCGCCGACCTGCACCGGGGCGACAAGGGTGGTGTTGCAGCCGAGGAAGGCGTCGTCTCCGACGGCGGTTTTGTGCTTGTTCACGCGGTCGAAGTTGGCGGTCACCGTGCCACAGCCGACGTTGCAGCGTGCGCCGAGCGCCGCGTCGCCGAGGTAGGAAAGGTGCGGCACAAGGGTATTTTCGCCCAGCGTCGCCGCCTTTAATTCCACAAAGCTGCCCGCCTGCGCGCCGCGTTCGAGACGCGTGCCGGGGCGAATGTGCGCAAACGGGCCGACCGCCGCGTCCACGCCGACAAAAGCGCCGAAGACCTGCGAGCAGTTGACCGACGCGCGCTCACCGACCTCGGAATCCTCGACGGTGCTCCAGGGGCCGATCACCGCGCCCGCGCGGAGAATACTCTTGCCGCGCACGACGGCGCCGGGCAGGAGCTTGACGCCCGCCTCGATGCGCACGCTCGGCTCGACGTAGCAATTGTCGGTATCAAAAATTTCGACGCCCTGCTTTTGCAGCCGGAGCATCTGTTCACGGCGAAGCAGCGGGGTAAGTTCCAAGAGTGCCGCGGGCGAACCGACGGAGTAAAAACCGTCACGGTCGGTCAAAACCGAGCCGTTGTCGCGCAAGAACCGCGAAAATGAAAAATTTTCATCCAGCGCAGCCATCAGCGCCTCACGCGATGCGCTGCAAACGCAGGCGTTCTTCGGCGCTTCGGACAGCGCGGTGAGGGACGGCAGATAGACCGCAGGGCCGGCGACGATCGTGATCTCGTGCTCGGCTTCGTCCGCCGTGGAGAGGAAGACGTGCAGCAGATCGGCGGGGTCGCTGTCGGCAGAGGTCATGACCTCTGCACCATCGGGCAGACAGGCGCGCGCCTGCGCGGTATAGCGTTCGTGACAGACCAAAAAGAAGCGCCCGACACCGCCGACAAACATAGCGTCCGCCAGCCACGCGAGCAAAGGCGCACCCAGGACGCTTTGCAGCATCATGGGGTGCGAATATCCGGTTTTTGCGGTATCATCCGGCACAAAAATCACGGCAGACAGTCCGTCCATTGTCCGTCACGACCTTTCCGAGAATTTTTTGTCAAACTACGCAAAAAGGATGCCTGATCCTACGCCTATTATACCAGATGTTTTCCCGTTCGTCCACCGATTTTGTCTGAGAAACCCCACAAATTCGCCGGTTTTTTTCATGGCTTTTTTGTCGAAAAGCCAAATTCACCGTTTTTTCGCGCGTTTTTGCAAAAAAGGCGGTTCGTCGAGCAGATTTCGCTGAACCGTGCGGACACCGCAGAGCGGTGTCCGCACAGAATATTCGGACTTTATTGACGATCTGAAAATTCCCCTGCGGAGCAGGGGAATTTCTCATGATTCAGGCGTTTTGGTTGCTGCTGAAGACGTCGGCGACCTCGGTGATGGTGATGTAGGCATGGGGATCAAGCTCGTGCACGATGTTCTTCATGCGGGAAATCTGGAAGCGGTTGACGACGAAATAGACGACCGTTTTCGGGGCGTTGGAATAGCCACCGGTCGCGCTGAGCTTGGTCATACCGCTTTCAAACGCTTCGGTCAGTGCCGCGCAGATCTCGTCGGGATGGTCGGTGACGATCATGGCTGCCTTGCTGCGATCGAAGCCCTCAACCACGAAGTCCACCGTTTTCAGCGCCGCGCCGTAGGCGACGATCGAGTAAAGCGGCAGAATCCAGCTCTGCATGACCAGACCACAAATGACGTATAACAGAATGTTGTAGGCCATGACGAACGTGCCGACGGTGATGCCCAACCGCTTGGCGAAGATGACCGCCATGACTTCCACACCGTCCATTGCGCCGCCGAAACGAATGGCAAGACCGCTGCCGAGGCCGGAGATCAGCCCGCCGAACAGGGCGCACAGCAGTAAGTCCGTGCCCGCAAGCGGCGAGGCGAGGTTGACGTCGATAGGCAGGACGTCCGTGATAAGCCACGCACCGAGGGAGTAGACCGCGACGGTGTAAACGGCGTAAAACGTAAACGTCGAGCCCTGACGCTTCAAGCCGTAGAGGAACAGCGGCACGTTGAGCACGAGCAGAAAGATCGACAGCGAGAGCGGCGTGACCTGCGAGAGCAGCATGGACGTGCCGGAAATGCCGCTGTCATAGAGCTTGACCGGCGCAAGGAACACCGTGACGCCGAACGCGTTGATAAAGCCGGCGACGGTGAGCATGATGAGGTTGCGAAGGGTGGGTTTTGGGGGTGTAAGTCTCATAGAATTTCTCCAATCAATCAGGGGGTCAGTCGACCCGAATAGTTCCGGCGAGCACCTGCTGATAGTCCTCATAGTTCTTTTGCAGCAGTGTGGGCGTGTCGAGCGAATAGGGGCACTTGGACTTGCACCTGCCGCAGTGCAGGCAGTTTTCGATCTTTTTCATCTCCGCCTGCATTTCGGGTGTCAGCCATGCCGCAGACGGCGCGCGGCGCAGCATCAGGCTCATGCGGGCGCACTGGCGGATCTCAATGCCGACCGGACAGGGCATGCAGTAGCCGCAGCTTCGGCAGAAATCGCCGGAAAGCTCCTTTTGCTCCTCGGCAATGAACGCGCGCAGCTCGTCGGTCATCGCGGCGGGGGTTTGGAAGAACGAAAGCCACTCGTCCAGCTCCTTTTCGCGCTGGATGCCCCAGATCGGCACGACGTTGTCAAACTGACTGATGTAAGCAAAGGCGGCATCGGAACGGTTGATAAGCCCGCCGGCGAGCGCCTTCATGGCGATCAAGCCCATGTTCGCCGCCGCGCACTTTTCCGCCAACGCACGCTCACGCTCGGAGGAAATGTAGCTGAACGGAAATTGCAGCGTCTCATACAGCCCGGAGGCGATCACCTCCTCGGCAACGCCGATCTTGTGCGCCGTGGCGCCGATGTGGCGAATCTTCCCCTGCGCCTTGGCCTCCAGCATGCACTCGTACATTCCCGTGCCGTCGCCGGGGCGGTAGCACTGCGCGAGGTTGTGGAACTGGTAGATGTCGACGTAGTCGCTTTTCAGTTCCCGCAGGGAGGTCTCTAAATCGCTCCAGAAGCCCTCCGGCGTGGTCGCGGCGGTTTTGGTGGCGACGAACATGCCGTCCCACTGCCCGCCGAATGCCATACCGATCTTCTTTTCGCTGTCGGTATAGGCGCGGGCGGTGTCGAAAAAGCGCATGCCGCCCGCGCGTGCCTCGCGCAGGAGCAGCACAGCCGTTTCGTCGTTCACGCGCTGGATGGGCAGCGCACCGAAGCCGTTCTGCGGCACGGTAATGCCGGTCGAACCCAAGGTGATGATTTTCATGGTTGTACCTCCAATTTCTGCAACGGATTGTTTTGTATGTCGGCGCGGCGGTTTTGCTCGCGCAATTGGCGGAGAATTTCGGCGATTTGTTTGTCGGCACGCTCGACCTCGCCGAGCAGCTCGTTTGCCGACACGCGCAGAACGCCGCTGCGCAGGGACGCAAGCTGGATCATGGCGTCCGAGGTCGCCACGCGGACGGTATAGTTCCTGCCGATCTCGGCGACCAGCTTTTCAATGTAGAGGTCGGCGCTCTCGTTTTCCTGCGTGAAGACCACGCGGAGATTGTCGCGGCGGGTCTTGCTGCCGTTTTTCACGCGGTAGCTGTCGAAGACGACCACCAGTTCGCGCGGCGCGACGCCGCAGAAGTTGCTCAAAATGTCCAGAAGCCGCTCACGCGCGCCGGCGATGTCCGTCTGCGCCTGTTCCCGCAGTCCATCCCACGCGAAGATCATGTTGTAGCCGTCGACGATCAGAAGCTCCTGTTTTCGCGGCGGAAGTGACGTTTCCCGCACCTCGCGCGACGGCGTCGGGCGGTAGAGCACGCGCTTTTCCGGCCCGAATTCGCGCTCGATGATCTTTTGCAGCGCTTTTTCGTCCATGTCGAGGCTCTGCGTGCGCACGTGCACAGGCGCTTCCGCCTCCCGCTTCGGGCGCAGGACGCGCTCGAGGTGCATGTGCTCGAAGACCTCGTTCCACTTGATGTTGATGCCCGCGCCGTGCGCGCAGAAAACGGAGTCCGGCGTGTTCTCCAAGTCGGCTTCCGGGTCGTAGTCTGCCTCGGCGATCACCGCGTCGGCATTGTGGCAGGGAAAATAGCCCTCCACCTCACAGAACAGTGACCCGCGCCCGCGGGTATAGGCGACGATTCGCGACATATAATCTTGCATTTCCGCCACCGGCGCGCGCCCGGCAAGAACGGAGCATTCGCCGTCGTCCGTCGGGGCGTCGAACGTGCCGCCCATTGCGCGGACGTCCTGAATGGCGCGCCCGATCTGCGGCGTGGGGACGCGGAGACGGAAACGGTAATACGGCTCGAGCAGGACGCTTTCCGCCTGCATCAAGCCCTGCCGCACCGCGCGGTACGTCGCCTGACGAAAATCACCGCCCTCCGTGTGCTTCAGGTGGGCGCGACCGGCGGCAAGCGTGATGCGCAGGTCGGTCAGCGGCGCGCCGGTGAGCACGCCGAGGTGCGTTTTTTCCTCCAAATGGGTCAAAATCAGGCGTTGCCAGTTGCGGTCGAGCACGTCCTCGCTGCATGCGGCGGCAAATTGCAGCCCGCTGCCCTGCGGAAGCGGCTCTAAAATCAGGTGTACCTCCGCATAGTGACGCAGCGGCTCAAAATGCCCGACGCCCTCAACCGGGGCAGCGATCGTCTCGCGGTAAGAAACGTGACCGCTGTCGATGCGAACGTCCATCGAAAACCGCTCGGCGATCAGACTTTGCAGCACTTCGAGCTGCACCTGCCCCATGAGCTGCGCGTGGATCTCCCGCAGCCGCGCGTCCCAGACGATGCGAAGCTGCGGTTCTTCATCCTCCAACTGCTTCAGCTTGGGAAGCGCCGTGCGCGGGTCAGTCCCGGCGGGCAGGACGATCCGATACGTCATGACCGGCATCAGCAGCGGTGGCAGCGTCCCCTCCTCCGCGCCGAGGCAGTCGCCGACTTCCAGCGCCCGCAGCCCCGTCAGGGCGCAGACCGTTCCCGCGGGAACCCTGTCGGCGGCGGTGAAGCCCGCGCCGGAATAGAGCCGAATTTGCGTGACCTTTTCTTCCAGCCGCTCGCCGCTGCGGGCGGTATAGACGATCGGGTCGCGGACGTGAAGCGCGCCGCCGGTGAGCTTGACGAAGGTCAGGCGGTTGCCCTGCGCGTCGTGCGAAATTTTGTAGACGCGAGCGGCGAAGGCTTCGGGATATGCGGGCGCGCGGGTGAAGCGCTCCAGCGCGGAAAGCAGGGCGTCCACACCCTCCAGGCGCAGCGCAGCGCCGAAATAGCAGGGAAACAGTGCCTCGCGCCGCAGCATTTCGGCGATCAATTCGTCGGGAACGCTGCCGCACTCCAGATAGTGCTCCAGCGCCGTCTCGTCGCAGAGCGCGACGGCTTCCGCATCCTCCATGTCCGCACAGGCAGCGCTCAGGCGCGCACGGGCGTCGGCAAGGAGGCGGGCGCGGTCTGTCCCGGGCAGATCCATCTTGTTGAAAAAGAGGATCGTCGGGATGTGGTAGCGCCGCAGGAGCTTCCAGAGCGTTTCGGTGTGCGCCTGAGCGCCGTCCGTCGCGCTGACGAGGACGAGCGCATAATCGAGCACCGCCATCGTTCGCTCCGCTTCCGGAGAAAAATCGACGTGCCCGGGCGTGTCAAGCAGGGTGACGGACAGAGTGGGCGTCTCAAAGCGCGCCTGCTTGGAAAAAATCGTGATTCCGCGGCTGCGCTCAAGCGCGTGATTGTCCAGGAAAGCACTCCCCTTGTCCACGCGGCCGAGCTGTTTCAGCGCGCCGGCGCGGTAGAGCAGCGCCTCGGACAGCGTGGTCTTGCCCGCGTCCACCTGCGCAAAAATACCGAATGTGAGCTGCTTTTTCATACGCCGCAGCTCCGGCGTCCGAGCATTTGAAGCATGGGAAACCTCCGATGAAAAACCGATTCGGTCAAGCGATAGCGAACAGGCGCTTGGCGTTTTCGGTGGTAATTGCGCCGACTTCTTCGGGCGGAATGCCCTTCAGGGCGGCGATCTTCGCCGCGACGAGCGGGACGAAGCGGCTGTCGTTGCGGCGTCCACGGTGGGGCTCCGGCGCCATATAGGGGCAGTCCGTTTCGATCAGGATGCGTTCGAGCGGGAGCGCCTGCACCGCTTCGACCGCGCGGCGGGCATTTTTGAAGGTGACGACGCCGGTGAAGCCGATGTACCAGCCGCGTTCGACGAGCCACAGCGCCATTTCCGCCGAGCCGGAGAAGCAGTGAAACACGCCCCGCGCGGCGGGGTGGCGGCGCAGAATGTCCATCGCGTCGCCGTGCGCCTCGCGTTCGTGGACGATGACGGGCAGCTTCAACGCCTCGGCAAGCTCCAACTGCTCCTCGAATGCGTTGATCTGCTGCGCACGCGGCACGTCCTCGTGGTAATAATCCAGCCCGATCTCGCCGATGGCACGCACCTTTTCGTGCAATGCCAGCGCGCGGTAGCGGTCGAGCAGCCGCCCGTCGACCTGCGCGGCATCGTCGGGATGACTGCCGACGGCGGCATAGAAAAACGGGTACTGCTCCGCCAGCGCGACGGAACGTTCCGAGGAGGCAAGGTCGCAGCCGACGTTCATGATCAGCCCGACGTCGTGATGCTTCAGGTCGGCGATCAACTCGTCGCGGTCAGTGTCGAAGCGGGCGTCGTCGAGATGTGCGTGTGAATCAAAATACATGGCGTTCCTCATTCCAGTTCGCGGCAGGTGAAGAGAAGCACCTGTCGGTTTTCAGCCTCGCGGCGCAGCAGTGACAGCGCCGAGGCGGTTCGTTTCGCGTCAAAATTGACCAGCGCGTCGTCCAGCAGCAGCGGCGCGTCCTCCGGCAGGAGGCGGCGGCACATGGCAAGCCGCAGCGCAAGATACATCTGGTCGGCAGTGCCGCAGCTCATCGCCGCCGCCGGGCGCATGACCATTCCCTCGCTTTCGCGGACGGACAGGCGCATGTTCGGCTCTAAGAGCACGCCGGGATACTTGCCGTCGGTCAGGTCGGACAGCAGCGCGCCCGCCTCGGCGGTGATCTGCGGAGAAAAGCGCGAGCGGAGCGTTTCGTCGGCGGAGGCGAGGGCGCGGAGCGCCAACTCAATCACGTCGAGCGTCTCGGTGTCGGCGGCAAGCGCCGCCTGCGTCTGCTCCAGCTCCGCTTCCAGCGCGACGGCGTCGCCCTTGGCGGAAAGCGCTCCGCGCGCTTCGGCAAGACGCGTGGCACAAAGCTCATGGCGCGTGCGCGCCGTTTGCAGGTCATAGGCAAGCTTCGCCGGGTCATGGCGCAGTGCTTCTTCGTCCGGCTGCGCCGCCGGTGCGTCGCCGAAGAGCTTCTGCATGGAATCGTGCTGCAAGCGCAGACTTTCCAGCGCGCGGCGCTCGGTCAGCAGGCGGTCACGGGCGCTGCGCGCCGCGGCGATCGCCTCGCGGCAGTCGGCACAGGTGCGGCATTCGGGTGCAAACTCCGCAACCTGCGCAAGCACCGCATCGAGCGCGGTCTGCGCGGCGGAAACCCGCTCGGCAAGCGACTGCTTCAGCGCCGCCGCCTCAGTCTGCTTTTGCGCATGCACGGCAAGCTGCGCGGCATAGCGTTCTGCCAGCGCGGGAAGCTCCGCAGCGCTGCTCACACCGTAGCGCGCGGGAATGAGCGCCGCCCGATGGTGGTGCTCCTCCGCCGCCCGCGCCCGTTTGTTCAAAATCGGGAGGGTAACGGCGAGCGCCGCAAGTCCGACCGCCGCCACGGCAAGCCCGACGGGCAGCGAAACCGCGCAAAGCCCCGCCCCTGCCGCAAGCAGCAGGGCGCACAGCAGCAGCGGAAGCGTCTTTTTCGGCGCTTTTGCGGCATTCAGCCGCTCAAATTCGGCGACATCGTCGGCGACCTTTTGCTTTGCCGCCGCGCCGTCCATGTCCTGAAAATAGCGGGGCGCAGCAGGTACTTCCACCGTCGCCGGGGCGAATGCTGCCTCCATTTTCGCCGTCTGCAAGGCACTTTCGGCGGCTTCGAGACGCTGGCGCAGCGCTTGCAGTGCGCTTTCCTCGGGCAGGGCGGCGACCGTTTGCTCCAAAAGCAGACAGCGCTGCTCCTGCGCGGCACATTTTTTCGCCAGCTCGTTCAGCCCTGCGCGCTTCTGCGCCGCCTGCGCCTGTTGCACGCGCGCGTGCAACGTTTCCAGCCGCGTTTTTTCCGCTTCTGCGGCGTCCAACTCGGCGGTCAGGCGCATAACATCGTCCTGTAACGTGCGAATTTCGGAAAGTTGTCGGTGCAGCGTCTCCTGCCGCTGCATCAGGCGCGGAACGCGCCCGACTCGACCGGAGAGTCGATTTTTCATGGCATGCAGCGTGGAATCCAGCTCGGAATAGGTCTTGCCGCCGTCCTCGCCGGTCGTGACGAGGGCACGCAGTCGCTTTTCCAGCGCCTTGTCCTCCGTGACCGTCAGACCAAGCTGCCGGATGAACGCCGTGCGCTCGAAAACCGACCGCTCCACGCCGCAAAGCTTGCGGCCGCAGTTGTCCGCCGTCAGCTCCGCGACGGGCGTGCCGCTGTCGGTTTCATAAGCGCGGAAATTCCCCATCGGGACGCGGGCGGTGCTGGTGCGCTCGATTGTGATGCGTCTCCCCTGCCATTCCAACTCCATCGCGCCCTCCATCGCGCTGCCATCCCACGGCTTGTAGCGCTCCTTGGCGGGCAGACCATCGTTGGATTTCGTGGCACGCTCGGCGGTATCAACGCCATATAACATTGCAAGCAAAAAGGCACTCCACGTCGATTTCCCTGCCTCGTTTGGCAGGCACAGGAGGTTCAGACCCTCGCGCAGTTCCAATTCGCCGTGGAGCTTGCCGAATGAGGCGCGCAGCTTGAAAATTTTCACAGCGCCACCTCCCGTCCGTCCATCAGTGCCGTGACCAGTCGCGCCGCGCGCGCGAGCTTTTGCCGCTGCGCTTCGTCCGCGCCGTCGTATTCGGCTTTCAAAATGCGCAGGAACTGCCCGCGCAGCGTGTCTTCCTCGGCGTCCGCCCAGAGAGCTTTGCGCGGGACGGTGCGGTCGCGGACGGAAAGGCTGAAAAATTCGGGCGAAAGCGCGGATTCCAGCGCGGCAACGTCCACGCCGTCGGACTCGCCCGTGAGCAAAATGCGGTAGCAATCGGCTGCGTGGTCGGCGGGAAGCGCCGCACGGATGGCGGCAAGGGGATCGTCCCCGGCGTCGACCGAGAGAATTTCGTATGTGCGGGTGGGCAGCGGCACGAATTCCACCGCGCAGTGGCCGCGTTCCAGCGTGCCGCGCAGGACGCCCTTGGCACCGCATTCGTCAAAGCCGCGCCCCATCAGGCAGCCGGGATAGGCGCAGGTTGTGCCACCGAGCTTGCGAACCTCGGTCGCGTGGACATGCCCGAGGGCGAGATAGCCCAGTCCGCTCGCGGCGATCTCGTCCGGGAGCAGTGGCGCATAAGGAGAATTCGGCGCAAGGTCGCCGTGCAGCACCATGAAGCTCGGCGTTTCGGGGTCTTCCACACGGAAGCCGCGCAGCAGGGCGGGCATTTCGGGCGCAGTGAACGCCGCGCCGTAGACGTCGCAGCCGAGCTTGGGCAGCGGCACGCGGGTGATCTCGGGGGTGGTAAAAATATGGACGTTTTCGCCCCAGTCCTCGGTCAGATACGGCGAACCGGAGGCGAGGAAGTCGTGGTTGCCGGGGGCGATGAAAATTTCGGCGGGCACGGCGGCAAAAAAGCGCTTGAGCGCGTCGAGCGTATCACGGTAGACACGGGCGCTGTCAAACAGGTCGCCGGAAAGCAGGACGAGGTCGCAATCTCGGCAGAGCGCTGCCAGCGTTTCGAGCGCCGTGCGCTGCTCGCGCCGCCGTTGCGCCGACTGCTCCGCCGAAAGGGCGGAAAAGGCGGAGTCGAGATGGAAGTCTGCTGCGTGCAAAAATTTAATCATGGATCGCCACCCTTTCCACATTTGTGCAGCGCCCGGTGTTGGTGTCGACGGTGAAGACGCAGCCCTCCAGCTTGCACGCGCCGGGGGCGGGCTCATAACGTCCGGTCAGGTCGCCGCGGAACTTCCGGTACGACAGCTCCGGGCGGATGCCGAGCACGGAATTGCGCGGGCCGGTCATGCCGAGGTCGGTCAGGTAGCCCGTGCCCTTGGGCAGGACGCGCTCATCGGCGGTCTGCACATGGGTGTGCGTGCCCCAGACGGCGGAGACACGACCGTCGAGCATCCAGCCCATCGCCAGCTTTTCCGATGTTGCTTCGGCATGCATCTCGACGAAGATCAGCTTCGTGCGGACGCGCTCCAAAAGCTTTTCCACCAGCAGGAAGGGGTTGTCGGGCGTATAGTCCATGCCGCATCGCCCGATCAGGTCGATGACCGCGACATCGCCGAAGTCACGGCGGTAGATGCCCCAGCCGCGCCCCGGCTGCTGCGGGGGCAGGTTCGCCGGGCGCAGCAGTTCCCGCGAGTGCTCCATATAAGGGATGATGTCGCGGCGCGACCATGTGTGATTCCCCATCGTGATGACGTCTGCGCCGCAGTCAAGAATTTCGTCCGCCTGCTGCGGCGTCAGGCCGAGGACGGCGGTATTTTCTCCGTTCACGACGCAGAAATCGATTCCCAATTCGCGCTTGAGCGCGCGCAGATTGCCTTTAAGATAGCTCAGACCGCCCGCAGCGACCACGTCGCCGACGGCGAGCAGCTTCATTTGCATATTTTTGCTCCTTTTGGCGTTTGTACTTCTATTTTGCGGAGAACGACCATTCTATGTGTCTATTATATCGGAAAATGTCCCGAAGTACAACACCGTAGCGGCGATTTTCCACGATTTTTCCCTGTTTCCCTTCCGCGCGAACACGGTCGCCGCAAAAATAAGGAGCCGTCCTTTCGGACGGCTCCTTTGATTCTGCGGGGATTATTCGTAGAGAACCTTATCACAGAGGTTCTTGATGACCTGAGCGACCTGCGCTCTGGTTGCCAGACCCTGCGGGTCGATGGTATACGGCGACATACCCTTGATGAGTCCGACGCCGACTGCCCATTCAACGCTCTCCTTTGCCCAGTCGCTGATATCCTTTGCATCGACATAGCGATCCATGAACTGCGGGTTCTGAATCGTCATGTCTTCGCCGAGGAACTTGCAGTAGCGATACATGATCGCCGCCATTTCCTCACGGGTGATGTTTGCGAGCGGGTCGAAGGTCTTCTCGTCTCTACCGAGGATGATACCGTTCTCCTCTGCCCATGCGACGTACGGCGCATAGTACTGAGCGGTGTCGACATCGGTGAACTTCGTGGTGGTGTACTTGGTGACATCCACGCGGGAAATTCTGCCGAGGACGGTGACGAACATTGCACGGTTCATCTCAAGGTTCGGCGCGAAGAGGTCTTCGGTCATGCCGAAGAAGTAGCCGCGGTCAGTCACGAAGGTGACTGCTTCGTAGTGCCAATCGTCGGTACGGACGTCGGTGTAGTACGAAGAACCGTTGAGGATGAAGTAGACAACGATCTTGACGTCGCAGGCGGGCATCGTGAAGCTCCAGGACTCGACATAGCCGGGCGTACCGCTGATAAAGGATACGGGAACTGCGTTGCCGTTCTTATCAACGACCACAACCTCATGGACGCGATAGCCGTCGTCCGGGTCGGCGGAGATGGTGATGCGGTCGCCGACATACGCCGTCGTTTTCGGGTCGAGGGTCACGGTGCCGTGGCCGCTCTCGAAGAAGTTGAGGGCATAAGCGGTCATGTCGAAGCCGGTCTTGACGAGCTTGACCTCGACGGTCACGTCACGGTTCGGCATGGTGAAGGTGTACTCGCCGCCTGCGGGCTTGATGGTTTCATTGACCTCGACCTTGCCGTCGTCGACGGTGATGGAGACGAGCTCCCAACCGGCAGCGGGCGTGACGGAGACGGTCACGGTGTCAAGGTACTGATCCATGATGGAGTCGGTATGCTGTCCGTTCAGGCTGACATACGCCTCGCCCTCGACCTTGAGGGTTGCCTTGTAAGCGACCTCGTCGAAAGTAGCGGTGACGGTGACAGCGGCTGCCGGCATGGTGAACGTGTAGACATTCTTGCCGATCTCGGTCAGGACGCAGGACTTCTCGCCGTCGGCGTAAGTCACGGTCAGGTTGACGAGCTTGTAGCCGGTCTTCGGGGTGACGGTGACGGTGACGATGTCATCGATCTGGGCGATACCCGCCGGATCGGTGGTGACGTCGCCTTGCGTTGCGTCGAAGACGGTGGTGATGGTGTAGTCGATCTTCTCGTAATCGACGGTGTAGGTCAGGTCGCAGGCGGGCATCGCGAACGCCAGCGTCAGCGGAGCGCCAACCGCGGTGTCGGCGGCGGGCTTCGTGCCGGTCACGGTGTACTTATGGGCGCCGTCGCCGCAGACTGCGGTGATACCGGCGACATAGTAGCCGTTGTTCGGGGTAGCGGTGATGGAAACCGCGTCCTGATAGAGGTAGGTGAACGAAGTCTCGGTGGTGACCTCGCCGTTGACGGCGATGGTGCCGTTGGTCTCGCAGTCGTTCGCCTTGGTGAGCGTGAACTCGCCCTTCTTGAAGGTGACGGTCACGACCACGTCCTCAGCCTGCACGGTGTGGATGCTGTCCTTATAGGAAGCGGGGATCATAAAGGTGTACTTGTTGCCGGAGACGGTGCAGCGGATGTCGAGGTTGTAGCCCTCGCCGTCGGTCGTGGTGACGGAGACGGTATCAATGACATAGCCTTCGTCGGGAACGGCGGTGAAGCTGACCTTGTCGCCGAAAACGGTGGTGTCCAGGCGATACTCAGCAGTGTGGTTGTCGCCGGTGAACAGCTCCGTAACGGTGCCGTTCTGAGTCGCGGTGAAGAACACGTCGATCTCGTCCTTGGCATATGCCGCGCGGATGATGGTGTCCTTGATCACGACGAAGTCGTCATCGGTGACGCTCGGCGTGGTGACCGGGGTCTGAACATCGGAGGACGTCCAGCCGACAAAGTGGTAACCTGCTTTGCCGTTGACAACGTCAGCGACATGAGCGGAAACATTCGCGGTGTCGAGGTACTCGATGTCCTCGTAGGCGATCAGTGCGCCGTTGTCGAGGTACTTCACGTTGTACTCGTCCTTGATCGTCTCGACGTGGATCGTGACGGCGGAGGCAGGCATCGTGAAGGTGTAGCTCGCACCGTAGAGCTGGTTGGTGGATTCGCTGTGAACCTCAACGCGCTCGCCGGTGGTGTTGTTGACAACGTAGACCTTTTCGATGATGTAACCGTAGTGAGCCTTGGTGGTGAAGGTGACCTGGTCGCCAACATTCTTCGGGCTCGGATAAGTTACGTCAGCTTCTTCATGGACGTCGCTGATGGTGTAGTTGATCTTGGCATACTCCACGCTCACGGTGACGGCGCTCGCCGGCATATGGAACGTGATGGAATGCGCGGTGTCGAGCTGGTCGGCGATCGGCGTCGCGGCTGCCATGTAGGAAGCGGCGTCGAAATCCATGACCGTGCCGTCAGCCAGCGTATAGGAGATCTTGGTGATCTGATAACCGGCGTCCGGGGTGACGACAATCTCAACTTCGTCCTTGTAGTCCACGTAGATCGTGTTCTCGACCAGGCCGTTCATCGTGACCTTGCCGTGAGCCTCGGAAGTTGCGTCCTTGGTGACGGTGTAGGTCTCTTCGACGAAGGTGGCGGTGATGACCACGTCATCGGCGGGCATATCGAAGCAGTAGGTGTACTCGGTGGTATGCGGATCAAGTTCATTCTTGCCGAGCAGGGTCAGCGGGCAGGTCTTCTCGCCGCCGGCATAGGTGACAGTAAGGGTCGAAAGATCATAGCCGGTGAATTCCTTGACGGTGAACTTGACGCGGTTGCCGACATGGAACGTACCATTGTCGGGAATCTTGTAGATCTGACTTGCCGCGTTCGTGTAGTCAATATCCTCCACGCCGACAATGCGGATGAGGCCCTTGCTGGTCAGAGCTTCGTCCAAGCTTTCGATCACAACTGCGGGGTTCACAGAGGTGTCCGGCTTGTAGGAAGCGAAGTTGCTGTCCTGAACTTCGACCGTGTAGTCGATCGCTTCGTATTGAACTTCGATCTTGACGTCCTTGGCGACCATGATGAACGTGAATTCGTTCGTCATGTCGTCCCAAGTTGCGGTGAGGTTCGTGACGTCGCCGTTCTGGTTGAGGTATGTGCCGGAGACGTTGACGATCTCATAGCCGGGGTTCGGCGTGATCGCAACGACGACTTCCTCGCCCTGCTGCGCCCAGAGGTTGTTGGTGAAGTGACCGTTGATGGTGTAGTCACCACCCTCGGGGATGTTCTCGGTCACGAGGACATTGAAGAGCTTCGCAGTGGTGTAAACGTCGATCTTGACGTCCTCGGCGGGCATCTCGAACGCGTAGGTGTAATAGGTCAGACCGTTTTCGGCCTTCTTCTCGCGCAGGATGGGCTCAACAACGAGATCCGTTCCGGCGGCGGAGACGACGGCGACATCGGTGATGACCCAGTCATATGCCGCAGCGACGGTGAAATAGACCAGCTTTCCGGTCTCGGCGTTCAGCTTCGTCTGGAGCAGGTCGCTGCTGTTGACGTTGCCGGTGCTGATGGTGCACTGCGCCTTGAAAGAGTCGATATTGGTCTTCAGACCCGCTTCGACGGTGTGCGCATCACCGACGTAGGTCGCCTTGACGATCAGGTCTTCTTCGACGGCGTCATTTTCCGGGTCGAATTCCTGCGTTGCGCCGGGCATGATGACCCAAGCGTCAAAGGTGTAACCGGTCTTCGTGGGCGCGGGGACTTCATCGGGATCGAGAAGGTCGCCGGAGCCGACGGGAACGATCTTGAGCAGGGTGTTGTCGCTGTCGAGGAAGGTCACGGTGCGCTCCGCCTGAACGGCGTTCGTCAAAATGATGACATCCTCGGCAGGCATTGTGAACGTGTAAATCGCGTCGTCGCCGAGCTTCACGGCAGTGACGGGGATGATCGTCGCGCTGTCTTCGCCGACAACGATCACGTTCATCAGACGATAGTTCGGATCGGTGACTTCGACCATAAACGCAACCAGCTCGCCGGCTTCCGCCTTTGTTACATAGTTGGTATCAATGGTCGTGTAGGTGTCGGCCATCGTGTTGATGTTGAACACATTCCGCACGGCGGTCGCGGTGATGGTAACGTCCGCGTCAGGCATAACGAACGAGTACACGCCGCTCGCATCCGCAAACAGCTCGCGGACAACGGGGGACAGACCGTCCGTATAGGTCAGGACGACGGAGGACAGAGCATAGTCTTCGTTCGCGGTGACCTTGAACTTGACCGTTTCGCCGACCTCGGCGGTGGTAGCACCGGCGGGAGCGGTGATTGCGATCGTGGCGTTGTTTGCTACGGTCTTGATGTTATGCTCGGAAACAACGTAGGTTGCATGATAGGTGGTGTTGTCATAGATCTGCGCGGTCTGTGCACCGGCGAAAACCTTGTCGGTGTCGTCTGCCGCATTGACCCATGCAACAAAGGTCTTGCCGGAGACGGTCGGAGCAGCAGGTGCGGTCACCTTATCGCCCTGATGGATCGGCTCATAACCATAGATGATGCCGGTAGTCGGGTCGATGAAGCGGACGATGCACTCGGCCTGTTCCCACTTCGCGGTAAAGTTGACATCACCGGTGACGGTGTAAGTCGCTTCGGCGGCATAGAGGAAGCCGGTGGATTCCTCGACCCAGCCGATGAAGATGTAGCCTGCCTTGGCGGGTGCTTCGGCAAGGGTGATCTGTTCGCCATAGACTGCGGAGGAGGCGGTCGGCTGCGGGATGCCGCCGTCGGCGTCGTAGTTCACCATGTAGGTGTTCTGCGTGAACTGCGCCTCGAAGACGATGACATCGGCGGCGTCAGCGGGAACGGTGTAGTCCGTCTCGGCGCCGACGACGGTCGTACCGGACTTCCATTCGGTGAACGCATAACCAGCCTTGGTCGGAGCGACCGGGGTGGTGACCGCTTCACCCTTGGTGACGATGGCGGAGTCGAACAGTTCGCCGTCGACCATAAACTTGACATAGCTCTTGCCGGCGGGGATCTTCTCGAACTCGATCATGACCGTCACGTCTGCGGCGGGCATAGTGAAGAAGAAGTTGTAGTTCTCGGTTGCGGGGACGTGGATGAGGGAGCTGGTGACAGCGTTCGCAGCCGTAGTCGCACTGCCGGCGAATGCATCGACACTCTTGAGGATATAGCCCTCGGGAACGGTGATCTGGACGCAAACGGTCTCGCCGAGCTTGTAGGTGTTGGCGGTGATGTTTGCGGCATTCGCGGTAGCAGAAACGTCCGGCACGACGTTGAGGGTGACGTTGTATTCATCCTCGCCGGTCTTGACAGCCTTGAAGCTGAGGTCGCCGGTAACGGTGATCATACCAACGCCCGGAGTCGCAAACAGACCGGTTGCGGCAACATTGCCGTCGGCGTCGAGCTGGCGCCATTCATAGGTGGCATCGGTTCTCGCCTGCTCGTACTTCGGAGAAGCGATCTCGCCGACGTTCTTGTTCACGAGAACGATGTCAACGAGGTTGCCCTTTTCGTCGAAGAACTTGACGGCGTATTCGACTTCGTCTTCTTTCCAGACAGCCTTGAGGTTCAGGTCGCCCTTGACCTCGATGGCAGCCTTTTCGCCGTAGTAAGCGCCGTTGTCAGCTTCCCAAGCGATGAAGGTATAGCCTTCGTAGTCGGGAGCGGCAGCCAGAACGGCGGGGTCGCCGTAGTGGTAAGTATTGGCGTCGGTCGGAGCGGTCGCGCCGTTGCCGTCGTAGGTGATGGTATACTCATTGAGTTCCCAAGAAGCCTCGAAGGTCATGACGTGCTCGCCGTCGTCGACGACCGTGAATTCCTTGACGTTGTCGTTGGAATAGGTAATGCCGTTGTTGACCCAGCCGAGGAAGACCTTGCCGTCCGCAGTGGGATCGACGGCGGGGATGGTCGCCTTGGTGTCGGCGACACCGGTGGTCAGGTCATAGATTTTGTCGCCATCGCGGAAGAGAATGATGACGTTGTCCTCTTTCAGCTCCCAGACAGCGGTGAGCTTGACATCTTCCGCGGGCATGGTGAACGTCTGACCGGCTGCATAGTGCGCGCCGTCTTCCGCCAGCCAGTAGAGGAAGTTGTAGCCGGGCAGAGCCGGTTCGCCGAGCTTGATCTCCTCGCCGAGTTCGAGATCGGCGATGTCGTAAGTCGGCATGTTGGTGGTGTCGTTGTTGTAGAACTCGACTTCCGTGCCATCGGGCAGAACGAGGATGCACTTATACTCGGATGCGTCGGCTTCAGCGCCGCGATAGTAGGTCAGAGTGTAAGTGTTTGCTCTCCATTCGGCGGTGTAGGTCTCGTCGGCGGTGATGGCGTCGAACGCTTCACCGACTTCATAGGTCGTGCCGCTGGAAGCAGCCGTCCAGCCAACCAGAGTAAAGCCGCTCTTGGTGGGCGCGGGGACGGGCGCGACAGGCGCGTTGCCGGACGGGACATAGCAGAAAGAGTAGACCTCATCGTCGACGAGGAACTGCACAAGGTTGCCGATCGCCTGTTCGGTGACGGTAATGGTGACGTTCTCGGCGGGCATCACGAACGCGCACTGCTGCGCAGCCGTCTGGCTGAGCGCAACGGGCTTGCCGCTTTCGGTGAGAACGTTGATGTAGTAGGTCTTGTAGCCCTGCTGCGGAGCGATGGTCACGGTAACGACTTCGCCGAGCTTCGCAGTTGCCTTGTCGGAAGTCAGGGTGACGTGCGCAGCATCAACCGTGGTGACGGTGTAGCTGTTTTCCGTCCAATCCGCGACGATGGTCATATTGCCGGTCACTGCGGTTGTCGCAGTTGCTTCGGTCGTCGAACCCGAAACGAGCCACTTGCTGAAATCATAGCCCGCCTTGGTCGGATTGGTCGGGAGCGCGCCCAGCACGGCGTCCGCAGCCTGCTCGATGAGCTTGACGTCGAAGACCTCGCCGCCCTCATCGAGAACGAACTTCACGATCCAATACTGGGTATTGGTGTCGGTGTCGAAGATCGGGGTGAGGGTCAGGTCGTCAGCCGTGGTGTAGGTGACAGCCATACCCGGGAGGTAGAAGTGACCGTCGTCGCCCGCCCAAGCGATGAACTGCTTGCCCGCAGGGACAGTGCCATCATACGCCGGAACGGTGAACGTCGAGTCGAACGCGACAGTGCCGCTCAGATTGGCGGCGGTATTGCCCGTTGCAGTCCAAGTATAGTTCCTCGGAGTATACCGCGCCATGAAGCTCATGTTGTCTTGCGTAATCTGCACATAGTCGCCGCCGTTAACAGTAGCGACACTGCCCGCGGTCCATGCGCCCGCACTGTATCCAACCTTCGTAGGAACAAGGGGGGCCTGCACCAGACTACGCGCGGGGACAGATGCTTCCTTGATCGTCACGCCGCCGGTAACGAACTTTACGTTGTAGTTCGTTTCCCTAACACTATAATAGCCATAGGGCGACACCACTGCGGTATAACCAACCGCCAAATAATCAACAGGGGGATTGCTCTTGAAATTGCCGCCTTTGAGTTCAATCGTCACGCTGGCGGTCGTCTCAAGCACGATATCGTCGTTCACATTGTCTTTGTCGACAATGCCGCTCGACATTTTCAGCGAAGACGCACCGTTCAGCTTGAACGCATTCGTTGCGCCGGTGAAGGTCACGTCGCCATTGACCTGCAGGTGACCCGCTTTCGTGGCATCGGTCGACGTGCCCAGATAGATCGCGTTTTCCGTGTTCGTCTTGCCGTTGCCCTGGATCGTACCGGTGCCGACGAGCGTCAGAGTTGCGCCATCTGTAACCTGAAGCACACACGCCTGGTTATCACCCGTCATTTTGATCGTGTGACCGCCCAGGTTGATGCTCTTGTTGCCGCTGATCACGATCGGCGTATCGAGGTCATAATCAGTAGTGATCGTGATGTTGTCCTCGATTGCCAACGCTGCACTCAGGTCAGCCCCCGGTGCGGCGAACGCGCTCGTCGGGAGCACGCTGAGCACCATGCACAGCACCAGAAGCGCCGACAGGATTCTCTTTACATTGTGTTTCATACGTTCTTCCTCCTTGGAGAAAAGTAGTTTGGCTCGCCGCGCCGAAACGCCGCGCGCACCGTTGGAACAAGATCCCGCCTGCGGAAGCTCCGCAGACCTCGCAGGGAATGCGCCGTGGGGAAAAATACTGAGGTAAATGGTAAATACCGCAGAATGCAGGGTGATCGCTCGGGGAATTGCTCGGTGCGACTGTTTGGGAAATGCTTGGTCGTCGCTCTGTAGGGCAGAAGCATACCCGCAAGGGGCACGCCGCATCCGTAACGCTCGTTTCTCGCGAACGGCTGCACAGTGTCTCCGCCGCTTGCGCGGGGTTCGGCATTTCCGCCCGAAGAACCGCCTGCACGCGGGTCGATGTGGGCATCAACCCCCACAGCCGACGTTCGACATCGTGCAGAGTTCTCGAGCGGAATTCCACTCCCTAAAAACGGGCGCAGAACCCCTCTGACCTTACGGAATAATAGTACCATTAGGCTTTTGAAAAGTCAATGTAATTTTGGAAAAAGTTTCAGAAATTTAGAAAAATCTCCACCCTGCCTCGCAAAATACTGAAAAATGTTGAATTATCAAGGAAATCCTTGCCATTTCTGTCAATATTTTGTGGATAGGCTGTCAATTTGGGCGGTTTTTGCACAAGATATGCATTGAAGAAATGTGCCAATGACGCCTTTCGTCCCCGACGATTCAAAATTTTTTATCAAACAGCAGCAGAGACTGCTTTTCGTCCCGCGCCGTTTCGGACACCCCGAAGGAATATCCGAAACAAGCGCCGGTCGTTGTGCGCCGAGCAAAGTGTGGGATTTGCGCGAGCGCGGTTGCAGGGGTTGCAGGTTGGATGCAGGAATTTGCAGATTGCAGGGAGAGCGTTTTCGCACCGAAACCATCCGGCGTTCGGCCGCTCGACGGCGTTTTTTGAGGGCTGCGAAATTACCTTGCGAACGGAGTTGACGCCTTACGCACTCGGTAACTGAACGCTCAATTAGATACTAGCATATGCCTCCCAAAATTACAAGCAGAATTTCCCTTTCCGACGCAAATTTTTTGAGGTTTTTTCGCTCCACGTCATCATACGGCGCATCCGCCACCCCGTTCACCTCAAAATATCCGCTTCCTCTTTCTGTTCGCTGCGCAAGTCAAACATCCAATATATATAATGTAAGACAAAAAGAAAGAGTGTTCTATCCCAACTCTCAGGTTGGTTAAGAACACTCGATATGGCTTGTTGCATCGAAAAAGATATTTCGGCTTTTTGCTAAAATTATGCTATATCAATGATTTTTTGAATTTTTCAAGCATTTCCTTGCTCTCGCTTTTGTGGTTAGTGATCTTCTTTGTCCATTTT
>CAYRMX010000010.1:0-20520 GCA_964425295.1 uncultured Oscillospiraceae bacterium
CCTTTCAAGAAGGAGGAAATACGAATGTTTGGAACCCGTAAGCTCGGCAGAACGTCCGATCAGCGCAAGGCGATGCTTCGCCAGTTGACCACCGATCTGCTTGACAACGGCAAGCTCGAAACGACCTTCTACCGTGCCAAGGAAGTGCAGCCGGTCGTGGAGAAGATGATCACCCTCGGCAAGAAGGGCGACCTCGCCGCTTACCGCAGAGCGCTTTCCTATATCACCAAGGAAGATGTCGCACACAAGCTGTTCAAGGAAGTTGCTCCGAAGTATGCTGACCGCAACGGCGGCTATACCAGAGTGACCCGTATCGGCGCCCGCCGCGGTGACGCTGCCGAGATGGCGATCATCGAGCTGGTGTAATCACTGAAAAACGGTACTCGGTTAAACCGAGTACCGTTTTTTTACATTTCTGTATCTGAAACTCCCGCCGCTCCGAGAATGCAGAGCGGCGGGAGTTTTATCAGAACGAAAGATCAATCTTCAAAACGCGGTTCGCAGGTGAGATTGACGCCGAGACGCTTGAATGTGTGCTCGTCGACCGGCGAGAGGATGACGGACGAGTGGACTTCGCACCCGCGCAGCTTGCTGAGCTGCTCCATTGCCCATTCCGCCATCGGGTTGGTCGTGGCGCTGATCGAAAGGGCAATGAGCGTTTCGTCTGTGTGCAGACGGGGGTTGCGGTTGCCGAGATGGTCGACCTTGAGGTGCTGGATGGGGTCGAGCGCCGCCGGAGAAATGAGGTGCAGTTCGTCGGGCATGCCGCCGAGCGCCTTGAGTGCGTTGAGCAGCAGTGCAGACGCTGCGCCCAGCAGGGAAGAGGTGCGTCCGGTGACGATCCGTCCGTCGGGCAGCTCCATCGCGGCGGCAACGCCGGCAGTCTCCGCTTTGGCAAGCGCCGGGGCGACGACGCGGCGGTCGGCGGGCGTGATGCTCGCTTTTTTCATGAGAAGCTCCAGCTTTCGTAGGGCGTCGTCAACATTTTTGCCTTTCTTCTGGTCGCACAGCGCTTCGTAATAGCGGCGGATGATCTCTTGCCGCGAGGCTTCACGGCACGCTTCGTCATCGGCAATGCAGTTGCCGACCATGTTCACGCCCATGTCCGTCGGAGATTTATAGGGGCACTCGCCGAGAATTTTCTCGAAAATTGCAACAAGAACCGGAAATGCCTCTACGTCGCGGTTGTAGTTGACGGTGGTGACGCCGTAGGCGTCGAGATGGAACGGATCAATCATGTTCACGTCGTTCAGATCCGCCGTCGCCGCCTCATACGCCAGATTGACCGGATGGTTGAGCGGGAGATTCCAGATCGGGAAGGTCTCGAATTTCGCATAACCGGCGGTGTTGCCGCGCAGATGCTCGTGATAGAGCTGACTCAGACAGGTGGCAAGCTTGCCGCTGCCCGGACCGGGCGCGGTGACCACTACCAGCGGACGCACCGTTTCAACGTAATCGTTTTTGCCGAAGCCGTCGTCGCTGACGATGTGCGCGGTGTCGGACGGGTAGCCTGCGATCTCATAGTGATGGTAGACGCGGATGCCCATGCCCTCCAGACGCGATTGGAATGCTCTGGCGAAGCTTTGTTTGCGGTAGCGGGTGAGAACCACGCTGGAAACATACAGCCCGAAATCGCGGAAAATACCGATCAGACGGATGACGTCGCGGTCGTAGGTAATGCCGAGGTCACCGCGCACCTTGTTTTTCTCGATGTCGTCGGCGTTGATGGCAATGATCACCTCGACGTGCTCCTTGAGCTGCAACAGCATTCGCAGCTTGCTGTCCGGACGGAAGCCGGGGAGGACGCGCGCGGCGTGGTTGTCGTCATAGAGCTTGCCGCCGAATTCCAGATAGAGCTTGCCGCCGAATTGCGCGATGCGCTGGCGGATGTGCTCGGATTGCGTTTGGAGATATTTGTCGTTGTCGAATGCTGCCATAGCCATACCTTCTTTCTGAAAACCATCTTCCCCATTTTACTCCACACGCCGCGAAATAGCAAGAGAAAAGTGCGTCAATTTTTGCCCGTCCCCGACCAAAACAACGCAGGAACACCTGTGCTTATTGGCGAGGTCTATCAATTATCTGATTGACCGGCGGATATAGAGGCTCGGTATGCGCAGCATGGTGCAATGGATGATGACGTTTGACTGCGCAGCGCGCCGTATGTGACGGAAAAATCCCGCCGCACCGGGGAGGGTACGGCGGGTAGAATCGTAGTTTCCGAAATGATTAGCGTGCGGCGACGGATTTCAGGCGTTCGAGTGCGTCGGCAAGCTGCTCCGTCGGGATATTCAGCGCGGGCAGGAGACGAACCTTCTGCTTGGCGGTCGTGACAAGCACGCCGTTTTGCAGTGCCAGCTCGGCAAATTCGCGGGCAGGCTTTTCGGTTTCCAGTCCCAGCATCAGCCCCATGCCGCTCACGCTGCGAATGCCCGGCACGTCGGAAAGCGTGCGGAAAACAAGCTCCGAGCGCTCGCGCACGCCGCGCAGCAGCGCATCGTCAATGCGGCTGAGAATGCTGATACCGCCCGCGCAGCACACCGGGTTGCCGCCGAAAGTCGATCCGTGGTCGCCGGGCTGCAAAACGTCCGCAACGGACGCGGCCATCAGCGTCGCGCCGATGGGAAGCCCGCCGCCCAAGCCCTTGGCGGTGGAAACAATGTCCGGCTGCAAGCCGTATTCCATGTAGCCGTAGAGATTGCCGCTGCGACCGTTGCCGAGCTGTACCTCGTCGGCAATCAGGAGAAGGTCATGCTCTTTTGCCAGCTCTGCGAGTGTGTCGGCAAATTCCTGCCCGATGGGCATGACGCCGCCCTCGCCCTGCACGCATTCGAACATCAGCGCCGCGCAGGGATTGTCGCGGATCAGGCGCTCCAAGCCCTCGCGGTCGCCCGCGTCGGCATAGAGGAAACCCGCCGGAAGCGGCTGGAAATCCCTGTGGAACACATCCTGTCCCGTGGCGGCGAGTGTGGCGATCGTGCGGCCATGGAAGCTGTGATTCAGGGTGATGATGTTATAAAATTCCTTCCCCTTTTTCTCCGCCGCCCACTTGCGCGCGGTCTTGATGGCGCATTCGTTCGCCTCTGCGCCGGAGTTGGAGAAAAACACGCGGGACATGCCCGTGCGCTCGCACAGGAGCTGCGCCAGTTTTGCCACCGGCTCGGCGCAGTAGAGGTTGGAGCAGTGGGCGAATTTTCCGAGCTGCGCGGTCACTGCCGCCGTCCATTCCTCGTCGGCAAGACCGAAAATGTTCACGGCAATGCCGCTGCCGAGGTCGATGTACTGCCGACCGTCCGCGCCGTAAACGGTCGCCCCCTTTCCACCGGAGATCTCCAGCGGAAAGCGGTTGTAGGTGTGCGCAAGATATTGTGCGTCAAGCTGCTGAATGTTCATGGCTGCCTCCAATGGTGCGCTCAGTCTTCGTAGAACACTTTCATGCCTTTGAACGTCATATAGGTGTCGAGCTTGCTGACCAGCTCCATCGGCGCGTGCATAGACAAAACGGGAACGCCCGCGTCAACCGTGGGGATGTTGCGGTTTGCCATGTAGCAAGCAACCGTACCGCCGCCACCCTGGTCGACCTTGCCCAGCTCGCCGGTCTGCCAGATCACGTCGTTGTCCGCGAAAAGCTTGCGCACATAGCCCATGACCTCCGCCGAGGCGTCGGACGAGCCAGATTTGCCGCGCGCGCCGGTGTATTTGAAGATGCCCGTGCCGTAGTTGATCTTGGTGTTGTTGCGGCGGTCGCAGGTCTCGCCGTAAATGGGGTCGTAGGCGTTGCTGACGTCCGCCGACAGGCAGAACGAGTTTTCAAAGCAGCGCAGACGGCAAGCGCCCGTCGCCTTGCACAGGTCGTGCATGAACGTCTCGAAGAACTGCCCCTGCATGCCGGAAATGCCGTGCGAGCCGATCTCTTCCTTGTCCGCGAGGACGCAGATGGCGGTCTTCTTCGGCGTACCGAGGGTGAGCAGCGGCTTGAACGCGGCATAGGCGCACACGCGGTCGTCATGACCGTAAGCGGCGATCAGGCTGCGGTCGAAGCCGACGTCGCGCGCCGGGCCTGCGGGCACCATCGTCAGCTCCGCCGAGAGGAAATCCTCCTCCGTGATGCCGTACTTTTCGTTCAGCAGGCACAAAACGGCGAACTTGATGCGGTCGGCGCCCTCATCGTCCTTGAGCGGGCGGCTGCCGAGCAGAATGTTGAGATTTTCGCCGGTCACGCCCTCTGCCAGCGTCTTTTTCATCTGGTCGGCGGCGAGGTGGATGAGCAGGTCGGTCACGCAGAAGATCGGGTCGCCCGCGTCCTCGCCGACGGTGACCTTGACGACCGTGCCGTCCTTCTTGGCGACGACGCCGTGCAGTGCCAGCGGGGTCGTCGTCCACTGATACTTCTTGATGCCGCCATAGTAGTGGGTCTTGAAATAAGCCATCTCCGCGTCTTCGTAGAGGGGGTTGGGCTTGAGGTCGAGACGCGGGGAGTCGATGTGTGCGGCGCAGATGTGCGCGCCGTTGTTGAGGCTTTCCGAGCCGACAACGGCAAAGATGACGCTCTTGCCGCAGTTGTTGCCGTAAACACGGTCGCCGGGCTTCAGCTCCATGCCGGGAACGAGGGGCTTAAAGCCAGCTTTTTCCGCTTCGGCGATCGTCCAGTCCACCGCCTCGCGCTCGATTTTGCATGTGCTGATAAAGTCCATATACTCCTTGCAGTACGGCTCCATCGCAGCCAGATCCTCGGCGGAAATGCGGTCGTAGCCGTTTTTGGGCGCGGAGAGAAGCTCCTTGCGCAGTTCTTCGTAGTTTGCCATATGAATAACTCCTTTCAGAAATTGCTTACATTGTTCCGAAAATTCCACCGCGCCGCCCCGATTTTCCAGCGTAAAATCCGCAAGCGCCGAGAATTCGTCGTCCTGCTTCTGCGAGCCGATGCGTGCCTCGGCATATTCGCGGGAAATGCCGTCGCGCCGCATGAGTCGCTCAATGCGCGTTTCGCGCGGGGCGGTCACGGCAACGGTCACGTCGCAAAGTGCCGCCAGACCGCTTTCAAACAGTGCGATCGCGTCGACGGCGGCGAGGGCGGGCTGCACTTCATCCAGCCGCCGACGCACCTCGGAAACGACCGCGCCGTGCGTGATGCGGTTGAGCGCGTTCAGCCGTTCGGGGTCTGAAAAGACCAGCTTTCCCAGCTCCTTGCGTTGCAATGCGCCGCCGCGCACCGCG
The DNA here is from genome assembly GCA_964425295.1 of uncultured Oscillospiraceae bacterium. Taxonomy (GTDB): domain Bacteria; phylum Bacillota; class Clostridia; order Oscillospirales; family Oscillospiraceae; genus JAZOXB01. The sequence continues at coordinate 5,218 of CAYRMX010000010.1, forward strand.
CCGGGAAATTCCGCCCCGATCGCGGCAAGCAGCGCTTCGTCCGTTTCCAGCAGACGGTGGTAGAGCGCGTCGCAGTCGATCGGGTATGCACCCAAGGCTTCTGCCGCCTTTAAGAGCGTCGTCTTTCCGCTGCCCGTTCCGCCGGTGATGCCCAGAAGCTTCATGTTTCCGCCTCCGCGTCAACGATGTGGAACGCCGCCGCTTTTTTCAGTCGGTTGCCGACTGCGTAGGCAACGCCGCCGCCCTGCGGACAGCGGGCGTAGATCGCGGTGATCTCCGGCTTGTCCAGCTCGCGCAGCGCGGCAAACAGCCCCGCCGAGAGTGTCCGCACATCCGCCGCCCGCCCGTAGGCGAGGGCGTTACAGCCGCCATAGAGCGGAAGTTCTTCCTCATAGCACAGCACGGCGTCCGTTTCGCGCAGTCGGGCGCGGATATAGCGGGCGGCGGCTTCGCTGCTTCCGTCGACGATCGTGACGGGCGCGGTGGGGGCATAGTGCTTGTATTTCATGCCCGGAGCGCGGACGACGGTGTCGTTTGCGATCTGCCCGAGAACGGCGCGGTCGATGTCAAGCGCGCCGAGCACCTCGGTCAACTCCTCCGGCGTGACGCCGCCCGGACGCAGCAGTCGCGGACGCTCGCCCGTCAGGTCGACGATGGTCGATTCCACGCCGACGCTGCTCGCGCCGCCGTCAATGACCGCGTCGAGCCTGCCGTCCGTGCCATAGTCGTTGAGAACATGGCGGGCGGTCGTGGTCGAGGGCTTGCCGGAGAGGTTTGCCGACGGCGCGGCGATGGGGACGCCCGCCTCGCGGATGAGCGACCGCGTGACCTCGGTCTGCGGACAGCGCACGGCGACGGTGTCCAGCCCCGCCGTCGTGCGGCGCGGGATGCAGGGCTTCACGGGAAGCACCATCGTCAAAGGGCCGGGCCAGAAGCGCTCGGCAAGACGCCATGCGCTTTCGGGGATGTCGCGGCAGTAGCGCGTCAGCTCCGACGGCTCTGCAATGTGGATAATAAGGGGATTGTCCTGAGGACGCCCTTTGGCTTCGAAAATTTTGGCGACGGCCGCCTCGTCCATCGCGTTTGCGCCGAGCCCGTAGACCGTCTCGGTCGGGATGGCGACAATACCGCCGTCTTGAATGATCTTTGCGGCAAGCGACGGGGTCTTCGGGTCGTCTGCCGAGAAAATCCGTGTTTTCATGCTTCCCCGCTTTCCCGCAGCCGCTCCGCCTGATCGGCGGCAATGAGCGCGTCAATGATCTCATCGAGTGCGCCGTTCATGACGGCGTCGATTTTGTAAAGTGTCAATCCGATGCGGTGATCGGTCACGCGGCTCTGCGGGAAATTGTAGGTGCGGATTTTTTCGTTCCGCATGCCGCTGCCCACCTGACTTTTCCGTTCGCCGGAATATGCCGCTTCAATGCGCTCTTGCTCCATCCGGTAGAGCTTCGAGGAAAGCATCATCATACATTTTTCGCGGTTCTGGAACTGGCTGCGTTCCTCCTGACAGGCGACGACGATGCCCGTCGGCTTGTGAATCAGGCGCACGGCGGAGGAGGTCTTGTTGATGTGCTGACCGCCCGCGCCGGAGGAACGGTAGACCTGCATTTCAATGTCTTCCGGGCGGATGTCCACGTCCGCTTCCTCCATTTCCGGCAGTACGGCGACCGTGGCGGTGGAGGTGTGGACGCGCCCGCCGGATTCGGTCTCCGGCACACGCTGCACACGGTGAACGCCGCTTTCGAATTTCAGACGGGAGAATGCACCGCTTCCGCGAATTTCGAGGTCGGCTTCTTTGATACCGCCCAGCTCCGTCTCGGAATAGTTGAGCAGCTCGACCGACCAGCCGCGCGAGGCGGCGTAGAGATTGTACATGCGGAACAGGCTGTGCGCGAACAGGGCGCTCTCCTCGCCGCCGACGCCGCCGCGAATCTCCATGATGACGCTCTTGTCGTCATTCGGGTCGTGCGGGAGCAGCAGAAGCTTCAATTCCTGCTCCAATTCTTCCCCGCGCTTCTTTGCCGCGGAAAATTCCTCCTGACAGAAGTCCTTCATCTCCGGCTCGGCGTTCATCAGCTCCAGCGCGTCTGCCATGTCCCGACGGCTGCACAGATAGTTTCGATACGCCGTGACTACCGGCTCCAGTTCTTTCTGCTCCTTGAGGTACGCCGCCGCCTTTTTCGGGTCGGCGTAAAAATCCGGCTGCTCCGCGCGGGCGCAAAGCTCAATATATTTTTCTTCCACAAGCCGAAGCTTGTCAAGCATCGTGTTTTCCAAAAGGGCTCCCGCTTTCCAAGTTGGTTTTCCTTATTTTAGCAGACTTTTTTTCACTTGTCTACCTTATAGATGTTGAAAATGACCTCTGCCCGGTCGGATAAATGCGTCGTGTTCGCCAATGCGTCGGCGTTTTCCTTTCGAATGCGCCAGACGTGCGGCGTCATGTAGAGCAGGTCGTGAATGCCTGCGGCGTCGTCGAGCGTGAAGTCAAAGCGCAACGTTTCCGAGACCGGCGGCGTGAAGCCGTCGAGCACGGGGTGCAGTGTTTTTTCCTTTTCGAGGATCTCGGGATAGATGATCGCTTTCAGCGCGGGCAGATGATGCGCCCCGGCAAGCACCTGCAAGAAAACGCCGCCCGGTCTCAAGACGCGGGCAAATTCCCGCTCCGCGGTCAGTGCAAACATGGACAAAACGGCGTCAAAGCTTCCGTCCGCAAAGGGCAGGTGTGCCGCCGTCGCCGTCAGCCAGTGCGCGGCTTTTTCACGTCCGGCGGCATAGCGCACGGCGTCCTTGGAAATGTCGATCCCCCAGCGCTCCGGGATGTCCGCAAGCTGCGAAAGATAGTAACCCTCGCCGCAGCCGGCGTCCAAAACGCAGCGAGCGTCCGGCGCATGGCGGGCAAGCAGTGCCCGAAGCGTCTGCGCAATGGGTGCATAATGCCCTGCGTCGAGGAACGCACGCCGCGCCGCGACCATCTCCCGCGTGTCGCCGGGGTGGAGAGAATGCTTCTGCTGCACGGTCAGGAGGTTTACATAACCTTGCCTTGCAACATCGAAGCCGTGACCGTTTTCGCATTGCCATGCGCGCTCGGCGTAGGCGAGCGGCGCGCCGCAGACGGGGCACAGAGGCTTGAGCATGATGAGGATTCCTTTCTTTTCCAAGCGCATTTTTGCCGAAAGCGCAAATACTAGAGTGAGAAATTTGCCGAGGAGGGGAGCGCATGAAACGGCTGTTGTGCGTTTTGCTTTTGAGCGCGCTGCTGACGGCGCAGGTGCATGCGTCCGACCGACCGCGCTATGTCGCCCTGACCTTTGACGACGGCCCTTCCGGGCGCTTCACGGCGCGGTTGCTGGACGGGCTTGCCGAGCGGGAGGTGCATGCGACGTTTTTCCTGTGCGGCTACCGCGTTGAGCAGTATGCGGAGCTTGCCGCCCGCATTGCCGCCGAGGGGCATGAGATCGGCAGTCACGGAGACGCCCATCGGTTCTTCACACAGCTTTCGCCCGCCGAGGTCTGTGCCGACCTGTGTGCGGCGGAGACGAAGATCTCGGAGGCGGCGGGGCAAGCGCCGACGCTCCTGCGCCCACCCGGAGGATTGTACGAGATGGACGTCCTGCGCTGCGCGGTCGATCTTCCCATCATCCTCTGGTCGGTCGACCCGGAGGACTGGAACTGCTTTGACAGCGGCGTCGTCACGCGCCGCGTCGTCGAACGGTCGAAAAGCGGCGATATTATCTTAATGCACGACCTGTCCGATTCCAGCGTGGACGCCGCGCTGCGCATCATCGACACGCTCGAAGCGCAGGGCTTCGAATTCGTCACGGTCAGCGAGCTTGCCTACCTCTCCGGAACGGAGCTGCAAGGCGGCACGGCATATCACAGATTTTCGTTTTCGAAAAACGCTTCGATCTCCGCGCGCGATGCGCGGACAGATCCCTGCGCAAACTGCGGTTTCCCGCCGCCGCGCCCGGTGAGTGCGGCGTTGAAGCGGCGCACCGTCTCGCGCAGATCGAGCGTCCGCGCCGCGAGGACGTATTTGTAGTCGCCGTCGTTTCCAGCAAAGAGCGCGCAGAAGTCGACCGCCTGCAACAGCGTGTCGGCATAGCGGCGCAGCGCGTCCGGCGACATCGCTTCTTCAAACAGCACGGCGCGCGCCTGAGCCGAAAGTGCCTCCGCTTTTTGCGCAAACAGGCGGTTTTCGAGCTGCGCTGTGCGCCACCGCGCCGCTGCCAGCTCGTCGCTCACGCGCCGCACGGCGTTTGCCGTTTCTTCCGGCTTGGCGGAAAGCAGAGCGGAAATTTCGTGGTTTTGCGCATAGATCGCGTTCAAGCAGTCCAGCGCCCGCCCGCCGCACAGCAGCTCGACCCGCGAGCCGTTGTGAAATTTTGTCGTTGAAAACAGTTTGATCAGCCCGATCTCGCCCGTGCGTGCAACGTGCAGTCCGCAGCAGGCGCACAGGTCAACGTCCGCAAACTGCACCAGTCGCACCGCACCCGTCAGCTCCTTTTTGCTGCGATAGGGGAGCGTGTGCAGTGTTTGCGCGTCGGGAAAGAAAATTGTCGAGGGCAGATCCGCCCAGACCGCTGCATTTGCAGCCTGTTCGACCTCCCGCTGCGCCTGCGCATCCAGCTCGCCGCTGAAATCGATCGTGATGACATCCTTGCCCATGTGGAATCCGACGTTATCATACCCAAAACGGCGGTGAACGATGCCCGAGACAAGGTGTTCGCCGGAATGCTGCTGCATGAGCGAGAAGCGGCGCTGCCAATCGAGCGCGCAGGGTACGGTTTCACCGGGCGCAGCGGGCGCGTCGCACAGATGCACGACTTCTTCGGCGCGCTCCGAAACGTCGAGCACCCGCGCGCTGCCGATTGTGCCCAGATCGCAGGGCTGACCGCCGCCTGTGGGATAGAAGACCGTTCGGTCGAGCACGACCTCCCAGCCGCCCTTGACCGCCTCGCATGCACGGACAACGGCGGTCGTTTCCGTCTGATATTGGTTTACATAATATAATTTTTCGGTCGGCATAAAACATTCCTCCGCAAGTTCACAGCTCCATCGGGTTGCGCACGACACCGAAGATGACCAGCACAACGATCATGCCCCAAATTGCAAAACTCGCCCATCTGCGCGGTACGCGGACGCCGCTTCGGACGTAGCGCGCCGCCATGTCCGCCGCGACCGCCGCGCCGATGGGCAGCAGGCACAAAATAGCGGGATTCTGCCGCCATGCGCCCGCAAAGTCGAGCCGCATCAGGCACAGCGCCATCCGCGTCACCCCGCAGCCTGGGCATTTCAGCCCCGTGAGCCTGTAAAACAGGCACGGGATCGCCAACGCGGTGCTGCGGACAAATATGGCATATGCGCAGCCTCCGGCGAGGAAAGCTGCGCATATGACGATGAGCCGAAACAGACGCTTTTTCACCGGCTTATTGCGCGGCGACGGCGTTCAGCTCGTTCTGAATCAGCGCGACGCTGATGATGGAAAAACCGAAAATGCCCAGCAGCAGGTAGACAAGCGAGGAATTGGCACCGGGCATGCCGCGGCGGGCACGGATGGCGTCGACCTTTTCGCCCGCCTTGTACAGCCAGAACCACAGGTAAATTCCGCAGGTAACGATGCTCAGCAGCACGACCATACCGCCGGTGGTGTCATGGATGCCGCTCGCGGTGTTCAGGTCGTCCGAAAGGCAATAAAGCCAGTAATACAGGTAAATTCCGCAGGTGACGATGCTCAGGAGAATGCACGTCCCGATGTTGCGGTTTTGAATGGGCGCACGATACCACGGCGAGCCGCCCTGCGGCTGACCGTAGGCGTTCTGCCACGGCTGTCCGTTCGAGCTTTGATATTGCCCGTTTTGCGCTTGACCGTTCCAATACTGCCCGTTCGGATTGGTGTTGGACTGCCCGTTTTTTGCAGCAGCCGCGCCGCAACTCGGACAGAACTTTGAATTTTCGGGCAGCTTTGCCCCGCATTTTGAACAGAACATGAGCGTTTCCTCACTTTCGATATCTCGATCATCGAGCCTTTGCATGCAGCACGCGATATGCAATTGCTTTATAGACCATATTTTTATGATACACGTTCATTATATATGAATCCATACGCGTTGTCAATTTTTTTCTCGCCCGCGGTGGGAACTACCAAATAACGCCTGTAGGACGGGGCAGCGAAGCGGCGGCGCGGGAGTGAATGACAGTCCGGTAGACCGGTAGGGCGGGGGTTTGCCCCCGCCGCTGTGAGTGAAAAGTGAATAGTGAAGGGTGAATAGTTGTGATGTCTACTCCGTGGACGAATTGTAATTTGCGCTACGGCGTAGATTGTGGGACGATGTGGGCATCGTCACCTACGCTATGCAGTTCGATAGACGTCTGTAGGGGGCGATGCTCACATCGATCCGCTGCGGAAGGTATCGATACCGCACATACCCAAAGCTCCCCCCCGACAAGGGAGCTTTGGGTGCGCAGCGGGATTGCGCGGTATGTGCGTTCGATGAATCACATGTTCAATGCAATGTTGGGCACTTCGGCGGGGTGTTCCGACATAGAATTAGTAGGCGGGCGAATTATCTGGGACGATTTGGAGGTGGGTAGTGCTGCGCAGGAGGGTGCAAAAATATTTCAGTAAAAAAATATCGATTTTTCGGCAAAAGGGCTTGACAATTCTACAGCGGGCTGTTATACTGCAAACAGATACAAAAGTATCGATAAAAACAAACTGATTAAAACGTCGCAACTTCAAAAATCAAACCGAAAAGGAGAATGCAGATATGAAAGGCTATGCAATGTTAGGAATCGGAAAAACCGGATGGATCGAGAAAGACCGCCCGACCTGCGGCCCGCTGGATGCGATCGTCCGCCCGATCGCCGTCTCGCCGTGCACATCGGACGTCCATACCGTCTGGGAGGGCGCGATCGGCGACCGCCGCGACATGATTCTCGGTCATGAAGCGGTGGGCGAAGTTGTCGAGGTCGGCGCACTGGTTCGCGAGTTCAAGCCGGGCGACCGCGTGATTGTCCCCGCCATCACGCCCGACTGGGGTGCGTTGGAGTCGCAGGCGGGCTATGCCATGCACTCCGGCGGCATGCTTGCCGGTTGGAAATTTTCGAACTTCAAGGACGGCGTCTTTGCCGAATTCTTCCATGTCAACGAAGCTGACGCGAATTTGGCACATCTGCCCGACGGCGTTGACCCCGTGGCGGCGGTCATGCTTGCCGACATGGTGCCGACGGGCTTCCACGGCGTCGAGCTGGCGGATGTGCAGTTCGGCGACACGGTCTGCGTCATCGGAATCGGGCCTGTGGGTCTGATGTCGGTCGCGGGAGCGGCACTGCGCGGCGCGGGCAAGCTGTTTGCCGTTGGCTCGCGCAGGGTCTGCGCGGACGCGGCGCTTGCCTACGGCGCAACGGACATCATCAACTACCGTGAGGGCGACATTTTGCAGCAGGTGATGGATCACACGGGCGGCAATGGCGTCGACCGCGTCATCATCGCCGGCGGCACGTCGGAAGAAACGTTTGCACAGGCGGTCGCAATGCTGCGTCCCGGCGGACGCATTGGCAACGTCAACTACCTCGGCAGCGGCGAAAACGTGCTCATTCCGCGCGCGGAGTGGGGCTGCGGCATGGGTCACAAGACAATCGCCGGCGGACTGATGCCCGGCGGACGCCTGCGCATGGAAAAGCTGGCGGCGCTCCTGCAAACCGGGCGGCTCGACACCTCCCGCCTCATCACGCACCGCTTCGAGGGCTTCGACCACATGGAGGAAGCGCTCATGCTGATGAAGGATAAGCCGCGCGACCTCATCAAGCCGGTCGTCATTCTGTAAATACCGACCAACCGCGAGACGCAAGTCTCGCGGTTTTTGCCGTGTATGGTCTTGCAAACTTGTAACCGAAGTGTTATAATTGTGCGTATATTTATAATGTGTGGTTTTGAGAGGAGAGGATTTTCACGAAGAAACAGAAGACGCTGCGCCACATGTGGACGTGCTTGGAACACTACCGCGGCTGGACGATCGCTTCGATCGTCTTTGGCGGCCTGGAAGTCGTTTTAGAAGTCTTTATTCCGCTGCTGATGTCGGTGATCGTTGACGGCGGGCTGTACCGCGAGGAGGATTTCATCCTGCGCTCGCTGTTTTCCGACGCCCTGATCGCCGACCGCGACCGTTTCGTGCTCACCGTCGGCATTATCATGGTGCTGACCGCGTGCCTGTCAATGATCTGCGGACTGCTCGGCGCGCGCTGCTCGGCGATTGCCAGCCAGGGTTTTGCCAAAAATCTGCGTGCGGGCATGCTGCAAAAGATACAGAGCTTTTCATTTGCCAACACCGACCGGTTTTCCACTGCCAGCCTGATCACCCGTGCCACGACGGATGTTACCACCGTCCGCACGACGATGCACCAGGTCATCCGCAGCCTGTCCCGCTCACCGATCATGCTCATCATGGCGTCGGTGATGGCGTTCACCATCTCGCCGCGCCTGTCGCTCATTTTCCTGTTGTCGATTCCGGTGCTTGCGGCGGTTTTGGCGGTCTTAATGCGCATCGGCCAGCCCCGATTCCGCAAAATGCTGGTCAAAATGGACGCGATGAACCGCGCTGTGCAGGAAAACCTCGTCGCCAGCCGCGTGGTCAAGGCATACGTCCGCGGTGATTATGAATCCGAGCGATTCGCCGGCACGACGGAAGATCTGCGCACGGCGCAGCTTTCCTCGGCGCGCCTGTTCACCCTGACCAGCCCCATCCAGATGGGCATTATGTGGACGTGTACGGTTTTGCTGCTGCTTTTCGGCGGCCGCGAGATCATTTTCCAAACCACGGGGCTGCTGAAAGGCGAGCTGGTCAGTCTGGTCACCTATGCCACGCGCGCCGTCACCTCGCTGACGATGCTTTCGTGGCTGGTCATGTCGCTGTCCCGCGCGCAGGCATCCATGCGCCGCATCAACGAGGTCATGGATGAAGTGCCCGACATTGCCGACGGCACGTCCGACGCAGAGGTCGCTGACGGCAGTGTGGACTTTGACAATGTCTGCTTCAGCTATACCGGCGACGCCGACAAGCTGAATCTGTGCCATGTCACGCTGCACATCAACAGCGGCGAGACGATCGGTGTCATCGGCGGCACCGGCGAGGGCAAGTCCACGCTGGTCAACCTCATTCCGAGATTTTATGACACCCTGTCCGGCACCGTGCGTGTCGGCGGACGCGACGTGCGCGACTATCGCCTCAAGGAGCTGCGCGACGGCGTTTCGATGGTGCTGCAAAACGGCACACTCTTTTCCGGCACGATCGCCTCGAACCTGCGTTGGGGCAACGCCGAGGCGACGGACGACGAGCTGCGCGAGGCGTGTGCCATTGCCTGCGCCGACGAGTTCATCGACCGCTTCCCCGACGGTTATGAGACGATGCTCGAGCAGAATGCGGCGAACCTCTCCGGCGGGCAGAAGCAGCGGCTGCGCATCGCGCGGGCGATCGTGAAGAAACCGAAGATCCTGATTCTGGACGACTCCACGAGCGCCGTGGACATGGCAACGGACGAGCACATCCGCCGCGGACTGAAAAACGCCCTGCCCGGCACGACGAAGATCATCATTGCTCAGCGCATTGCGTCGATCATCTCCTGCGACCGGATCATCGTGCTCGACGAGGGCAAGCTCTCCGACTTCGGCACGCATGCCGAGCTGATGGAGCGCAGCCGAATTTACCGCGATGTCTATGACAGCCAGATGAGAGAGGAGGCGAGCGTCCATGCCGAGAATTGAGCTTCGAAACTACCGCAAGGCACGCTCGCCCCTGAGCAGTCTTCTGCGCCTGTTCCGTTATTTCAGTCATTGCCGCCTGCTGCTCACCTGCGCAGTGGCGTCCATTTTGATCTACGTTGCGGCGACGATTTCGGCGTCTTACTGTATGAAGCCGCTGGTCAACCTGCTGGAAGAAGCCGCCATTGCACCCAATGAGACGTATGCCAAGTATATTGCGCTGCTGCTGGGGCTTGCGGGGATGTATCTGATCAGCGCGGTGACGAACTATCTGCTCAACCGCCTGATGCTCGAATGCAGCACGGTCATCATGCGCGAGCTGCGCACGGAGCTGTTTGCCAAGATGCAGAAGCTCCCCGTCAGCTATTTTGACGCCAACACGAACGGCAGCCTCATGAGCTATTTCACCAACGACATTGAGGCGACGAACGAGCTGCTGCAACACAGCATCACGCAGATGCTTATTTCCGTCACGTCGCTTGTCGGCATCGTCGGCATGATGCTTGCCCTTTCGATGAAGTTGTTTGCCATCATGGTCGTGCTCGGCGCGATCATCGTCGTGGCGGTGCGCACCATCACGAAGGTCAGCAGCCGCAGCTACCGCGAGCAGCAGAAGCATGCCGCCGAGGTCAACGGCTACATCGAGGAGATGATCGCCGGCCAGCGCGACATCAAGGTATTCACGCACGAGCAGGAGGTCATGGACGACTTCGAGCCCATCAACGAAAATCTGACGCGCGCCTCCACCACCGCGACCACGGCGACCTCGGTTGTCGGGCCGATCCTCAACAACCTGTCGCATATCTTCTACGCCCTGACCTGCGCCATCGGCGTTTTGTGGCTGCATGAAGACGGCGCGGGCGGCGTTCTGATCGCTTTCTTGAACTACATCCGCAACTTTGCCGACCGCGTGAGCCAGATTTCCGAGCAGTTCAACTCCATCATGCTGGCATTGGCGGGTGCGGAGCGTATCTTCGACGTGCTGGATATGCCGCCGGAGGTCGACGAGGGCAAGGTGACGCTGGAACACGAGGGACGCGACTATTTCTGGGTCAAACCCGACGGAGAAAAAGTGCCGCTGCGCGGTGACGTCCGTTTCTTTGACGTTGATTTTTCCTACGTCCCCGAAAAGCCCGTGCTGAAAAAGCTCTCGCTCTATGCCAAGCCGGGGCAGAAGATCGCCTTTGTCGGCTCAACGGGCGCGGGCAAAACGACCATCACGAACCTCATCAACCGCTTTTATGACATTCAGGGCGGCACGATCACCTATGACGGTATCGATGTGCGCGACATCCGCAAGGACGATCTGCGCCGCTCGCTGGGCATCGTTTTGCAGGACACGCACCTCTTCACCGGCACGGTCATGGAAAACATCCGTTACGGCAAGCTCGACGCGACGGACGAAGACTGCATCCGTGCTGCGAAGATCGCCAATGCCCATTATTTCATCTCCCATCTCCCGCAGGGCTATGACACCATGATCGTCTCCGACGGCGCAAACCTCAGTCAGGGGCAGCGGCAGCTTCTCGCCATCGCCCGCGCCGCCGTTTCCGAAGCGCCGGTGCTCATTCTCGACGAGGCGACGTCCTCCGTCGACACCCGAACGGAAAAACTCATCGAGCGCGGTCTGGACGGGCTGATGCAGGGGCGCACGGTCTTCGTTATTGCCCACCGCCTGTCGACCGTCCGCCATTCCGACGCCATTCTGGTGCTTGAACAGGGGGAGGTCATCGAGCGCGGCGACCATGCCGACCTGCTCGCCGCCAAGGGAAAGTATTATCAGCTCTATACCAACATGATCGAGCTGGGCTAAAAGGAGGAACTACCATGAGTCTGCTTGAAAATCTGCGCCCGGCGGAAGCCCTGCGCTATTTCGAGGAAATCTGCGCCATCCCACACGGCTCGCGCGATACCAAGCGCATCAGCGACTACTGTGTGCGCTTTGCACAAAGCCACGGGCTGAAGTATGTGCAGGATGCACATAACAATGTTGTGATCTATAAGCCCGCAACGGCGGGGTATGAAGACCATCCGACCGTCATTTTGCAGGGACATCTGGATATGGTCTGCGAAAAGGACGCCGACTGTGACATCGACTTTTCAACCGACGGTCTGCGCCTGCGGCAGGACGGAACGTACCTCTTTGCCGAGGGGACGACCCTCGGCGGCGACGACGGCATCGCCGTTGCCTATGCGCTGGCGGTGCTGGCGGCGGATGACCTTGCCCACCCGCCGCTTGAGGCGGTATTCACCGTCGATGAGGAGATCGGCATGCTGGGCGCGGACGCGATGGATATGTCCGTGCTGCAAGGCCGCGTCCTGCTCAACTGCGACTCCGACGACGAGGGCATTTTGACCGTAAGCTGCGCCGGCGGTGCGACGAGCGAGCTGCGCCGCCCCATTTCCCGCGAAAAAGCGGTGGGAACGGTATGGCGCGCGGGCGTCAGGGGACTGATCGGCGGGCACAGCGGCGTGGAGATCGACAAGGGTCGCGCCAACGCCAACAAGCTGCTTGCCTCGCTGCTTTCCCAGTGCTCCGTCCGCCTGATCTCGATCGACGGCGGCAGCAAGGACAATGCCATCCCCCGCGCGAGCGAAGCGCTGCTGCTGGCGGACGCCGACTTTGACCGCTGCTTTTTTGAAACGGCGGAGCGGCTGCGTGCGTCTCTCCCGGCGGGCGAAGCGCCCGAATTTTACTGCGAACCTGCGCAAACGGCGCTTTGCCCCATGACAGACGAGAGCAGCCGCGCGGTGTTGGCGCTTCTCCATGCGCTTCCCAACGGCGTGCAGGCAATGAGCGCAGACATCGAGGGTCTGGTGCAGACCTCGCTGAACATCGGCATTTTGAAGACCGATGAAGCGGGCGTCACGATGACCTTCTCCGTGCGCAGCTCGGTCAACGCGGAAAAGGCGGCGCTGACGGCGCAGCTTCGGCAGCTCGGCGCGCAGTACGGCGCGGCGTATGAAGAATCCGGCGACTATCCTGCGTGGGAATATCGCCGGGACTCCCGTCTGCGCGACGTGATGGTCAAGACCTATACCCGTCTTTACGGCGCAGAACCGAAAGTGGAAGCCATCCACGCCGGGCTGGAATGCGGCATTTTCTCCGACCGTCTTCCGGGACTGGATGCCGTCTCATTCGGGCCGAAAATGCACGACATCCATACCACCCGCGAGCGCCTCGACCTTGCCTCCGCGGCACGGACGTGGGACTATCTGGTGGCGGTGCTGGCGGCACTGTAAATTCCGAAAAATTCGGGAGATTCGGTATTGACGAACGGCACTTTCCTGTGGTATGATAATCGGAGAGGCAGTTTTTGCCTCGCTCAAAAGTTGAGGGAGTAGTCGGCACGCAAGTGGGATATATTCAACATCATGGCATTTGCCTGGTATATCTGAAATGACGAGACTCACAGATAGCTGCTTGCTGTATGTGCGTCTTACCGATGAAATTGTGTATGAGCAGATACGAAGCAAAGGTATCTGCTCATATTTTTTTATTCATAAGGAGGACGACATGCGCTATTATGACGAATCCGCAGAAGCCGTACTGCGGGAGGTGCGCTCCGGGCGGGACGGCTTATCCGCTGCGGAGGCAGCCGAACGGCTGGGAAAAAACGGTAAAAACAAGCTGAAAGAGGCGAAAAAGGACAGCCTGCTCAAGCGCTTTTTCATGCAGATGACCGACCCGATGATCCTCGTGCTGCTTGCAGCGGCGCTCATCAGCGGCGTGCTGGCGGTCTATGAAAACGAGAGCTTCACGGACGTCATCATCATTCTGTTCGTCGTGATCGTCAACGCCGTGCTCGGCGTGTATCAGGAGAATAAGGCGGAAAAGGCGATCGAGGCGCTTCAGGAAATGGCGGCGGCAACGTCCAAGGTGCTGCGCGGCGGCAAGCTGGAGGTCATCCGCAGCGAAGACCTCGTCGTCGGCGACATCGTCATCCTCGAAGCAGGCGACGCCGTCCCCGCCGATGGGCGCATCCTCGAAAGCGCCAGCCTCAAGATCGAAGAAGCGGCGCTGACGGGCGAATCCGTCCCGGTCGAAAAGTGGATCGACCTGATTCATCTCCGCGAGGGCGGCAGGGAAGTCCCCCTCGGCGACCGCAAAAACATGGTCTATATGGGCTCGACCGTCGTCTACGGCCGCGGCGTCTTCGTCGTCACCGCCACGGGCATGGACACCGAAATGGGCAAGATTGCCGGCGCGCTTGCCGAGGCAAAGGAGGGCGACACCCCCTTGCAGCGCAAGCTCAATGAGCTTTCCAAGCTTCTGACGTGGCTGGTGCTGGGCATCTGCGTGGTGATTTTCGGCGTGCAGCTTCTGCGCGCGGGCAGCTTCTCGGTGGACGTGATGATTCATTCGTTCATGATTGCTGTTTCGCTTGCCGTTGCAGCCATCCCGGAGGGGCTGGCTGCGGTGGTCACGGTGGTGCTTTCCATTGGTGTGACCAATATGTCAAAGCGCAACGCCATCATTCGCAAGCTGACGGCGGTGGAAACGCTGGGCTGCGCGCAGATCATCTGCTCGGACAAGACCGGAACGCTCACGCAGAACAAAATGACCGTTGTCGATTCCTACGGCGAAACGGCGCTGACGGCGCGCGCAATGGCGCTGTGTTCCGACGCCAAGCTGGAAGACGGCGAGGCGCTCGGCGAGCCGACCGAGGTCGCACTGGTCAACTGGGCGGCGAAAGAGGGACTGGACAAGAACGTCATGGAGCGTGAAACGCCCCGCATTGCCGAAGCCCCGTTCGATTCCAGCAGAAAAATGATGTCCACGCTGCACCGCTGTGAGCGCGGCGTCGTGCAGTACACCAAGGGCGCGCCCGATGAGGTGCTCAAGCGCTGCGCGTATCTGGAAAAGAACGGCGTTGTCGTTCCGATGACGGACGCCGACCGTCAGGAGATCCTCGCCGCGAACAAGGCAATGGCGGATCAGGCACTGCGCGTGCTGTGCGCCGCTTATCGCAAGTGGGACGCATTTCCTGCCGACGTCACGCCCGCCGCGCTGGAAACGGAGCTGGTCTTCGTCGGACTTTCCGGCATGATCGACCCCATCCGCCCGGAGGTCAAGGCAGCCATCGAGGAATGCGGTCGTGCGGGCATTCGCCCGATCATGATTACCGGCGACCACGTCGACACCGCCATTGCCATCGCCAAGCAACTCGGCATTCTGGACGGCGCGCACAGAGCCGTCACCGGCTCGGCGCTCGACGACATGACCGACGAGCAGTTTGCCGCCGAATTCCAAAGCATCTCGGTCTATGCCCGCGTGCAGCCGGAGCACAAGACCCGCATCGTCAATGCGTGGAAAAATGCCGGCTACATCACCGCCATGACCGGCGACGGCGTGAATGACGCTCCGTCCATCAAATCCGCCGACATCGGCGTCGGCATGGGCATCACGGGCACGGACGTGACGAAAAACGTCGCGGACATGGTGCTCGCGGATGACAATTTCGCCACCATCGTCGGCGCGGTCGAGGAAGGCCGCCGCATCTACGACAATATCCGCAAGGCGATCCAGTTCCTGCTCGGCTCGA
>CAYRMX010000011.1:0-19939 GCA_964425295.1 uncultured Oscillospiraceae bacterium
TATAGGCGATCACACGGATGACGAAGACCAGGAAAACGGTCTTCACCGCCTCTTGGAGGCGGCCGCTTTTGATCAAACGGATATTATTTTTTTTGCGCATTCTTATCCCTCCTCAGAACAGGCTGTTCTCACCGTCGGAAAGCTTATCGGTGATCTTGTTGACAACGATAATCAGCACCGTGTTGATCACGGCATTCATCAGACCGACTGCGGCTGCATAAGAAAGCTTGCCCTGTGCAACACCCGTTTTGTAAACATAAGTGGAAATGATCTCGGACTTTGTGATGTTCGAGGTCGCCTGCATCAGATAGACCTTTTCGTAACCGACGGACATAACATGACCGAAGCGGAGAATCAGCATCATGCAGATCGTGGGCGTGATTGCCGGGAGGTCAACATGCAGCACGCGCTGCCAGCGGCTTGCGCCGTCGATGATCGCAGCTTCATGCAGCTCGGTGGAAACGGAGCTGAGCGAGGCGACATAGATAATGGCGCTCCAGCCCATGCCCTGCCAGACACCCGACCATACATATAAATGATAGAACGCGTCAGCATCCTGACGCAGATCGGTTTTTGTCAAATTCAGAAAATCGCAGATGGTGCTATACAGACCGCTGTACGGACTGAAAACCTGGTTGATGATACCAACCAGAACAACCGTCGAAATAAAGTGCGGGACAAAGGAAACATTCTGCGTGATCTTTTTCAGACCCTTGTGCTCGTTGACGTGGAGCATCAGTGCCAGAATGATCGGAATCGGGAAACCGGCTGCGATAGAGTAAATTGAGATCGTCAGCGTGTTTTTCAGGTAGTCAGCCCATTTGTAGTTGCTGAAGAAAGTTCTGAAATGTTCCAGCCCGACCCATTCACTACCCATAATGCCCTTTCTGGGGCGGTAGTCACGGAATGCGATTTGAATGCCGTACATCGGGGCGTAGTGGAACAGGAGCAGATAGCCAAGCGGCAGGAGCATCATCAGATGAAGCTGCCAGTTCTTGCGGAATTTGATCCAGAAGCGCTGAAGCGGGGTTTTGCGAAGCGATGAAACCGCAACGGCGTTGGTTTTTGTTTTCATAGCGTTCATCCTTTCAGAGATCATACTCCAAAAACAGCCGGGCTTTTTCCCGGCTGTTTTTGGATGTCGAGTGCGTTATCCGATCACCGTGTCGATGTAACGCTCGTTATAAACCTTTTGATAGAGGGCAAGCCAATCGGCAATGCCGCAATCTTCCAGACCCTTGACATAGGCATTCCAGTCATTGTCATTGTTGGGGTCAATGCCGGCGTCGCCGCTGACGAATGCGGTTCTGTACTGCTGGATGTAGGACTTGCAGTTTGCGATGAGGTCATTGTACTCGTCGCGCTCGTCCTCGGTCAGGGAGATCGTCGGGAAAATGTAAGTCGGGTTCTTTTCCGCCGCAGCATAGAAGTATTCATACTGATCTGCCTGCATGCTGTACTTGTACTTTTCCCAGTCGCTCATGTCGTCGCTCATCTGAACTCTCTCGTTTTCGCAGTTGTTCAGGATGGTGGCGCAGATGGCCTTGAGGTTCTCGTTACCGACCGTGTTGAACGCGGTGGAGTCGTAGAGCTTGATTTCGGCGTCGAAGCCGAGGAAGGACTTGGTGCCCTCATCAGCCCACTCCCAGTCTTCGCCGTAGATGCCGTAGCGCTGACGGATGGAGCTTTCCTGCGAGCACATGGTCATCAGCAGATTCCAGCAGGCGTCGACCGTGCCGTGATCAACCGCAGCTTCGGTGATGAAGTTGGCATAGACCTTGTTGTTCTCGTTCGTCACAGCGTAACCCCAGATGGGCATTGCGGAATAGTTGAAGACGCTGGGATGGTCAACTTCCAGAACGAGCGTGGGGTGACCGACGAAGCAGCCGACGCTCATGGCTTCATCCTCGACGTTGAGCAGTGCGGACAGCTCGGCGCGGGAGGAGACAACGTAGAGCAGACCCTCTTTGTAGAGCTTGTTGCAGAATTCCAGGCCCTTGCGGTAGCCGTCGGAGGTGAAGTTCTGCTCGACGGTCTTGCCGTCCGCGCTCAGGGTCAGGTACTTGTCGTCGTCGGAATAGGTAAACATGTTCACCAGCCAGGAAACGACGTCGCCGCTGAGCTGCGTCGTGCCGAGACCTGCAAGCGGGTAGCAGCCGGGATGTGCAGCCTTGAACGCCTTGAGGACTTCATAGAGGCTGTCCGGATCGGTGGGCATTTCGAGGTTCAGCTCATCGAGCCATGTCTGGTTGATGCTGACAGCATAGTCCATGTTGTCGACAAAACCGAACTCAAGCTTCGGGAAAGCGTAAATCTCACCGTCGTTGGCGCGAGCTGCCAGCAGGACGCGCTCGATGTAGTTTTCCTCAACGCCGATCTCGTCGAGACGGTCGAACCACGGTTTTGCCTTGCCCTCGCGGTCTTCGAAGTAGTCGGTCAGGGAAACGAAGTAGCCGTCCTCGCCGTACATACGCCACGTCGTGGCAGTCAGACCGGAGAAGTTCAGCAGAATATCCGGCAGGGTGCTGTTGTCGTTGAGCAGCATGACGGAAAGCTGCGTGGCGGCATCGCCGTGGTTGGCGGCGAACGGCTGGATCACCAGATCATAGCCGGTCTGCTCTTCGAGCCAGCAGATATAGTCGTTGGTGTCGTAGTCCTCGACCAGCGTGTTCTCGGGGATGCCGATCGTGATGGTGGTCTTCTCGCCGTTATCGGGCTTGTCAACATTGTCCCCGTTCGGGTTCGTCACACCGGGGTTCACAGCGTCGCCGTCGTCCTTGCCGCAGCCGACAAAAATGCTCATGAGCATCGTCAGCATCAGCACGATCGCCAAAAATTTCTTCATAGTCATTGTCCCTTCTTTGTAGTAGTTTGCTTTGCTTAAAACCGCTTATATACAGAGGAAAACTTTCGCACCTCTATATTTTCATTTATTATACACGATTGTCGTTGAAAAGTCTATTTGCATTTTTTCCAAAAACATAGACTTGTTTTTGTTCAACTGTACAAAAATACTTTAACTTCCTTTTCTTGGCAGCGCCATAAACTTTCGTTTTGGTTAATCTGCAACTTTCGTTTCGATTTCTTTCCGCATTTTGCGTGCCGACGTCATGCAGAACTGGAACATCACGGTCACGACGACCATCACGATCGCCATCGCCCAGAGTATCGGGGCGTACGAGCCGCACAGGTCGAAGACGAGATTGCCGGCGAAGTTACCCACCGCGATGCCCGCCGTGCACGCCGCCATGCAGATACCCATGATCTTGGCATAGTCGCGGTCGCCGAACAGCTCGATCACCGTACAGGAGATCAGAACCGTCTCGACCGCCATTCCCAGTCCCGTGGTCATGTTGGAAAGGAGCGCCATTCCGCGCCCGAACGTCGAGTCGGAAACCACAAGCATGGAAGCCAGACTCACGATCAGGCAGGTCTGGCACAGTGCCATGATCTTGCGCAGTCCGAAGCGGTCTGACAGTCCGCCGCTGACCGCCTTGCTCAGAAGCAGTGCCAGCGATTGCGCCGACAGCGCCGTTGCGATGAAGCCCGCATCGATACCCTTGTCGGTCATGAGCGGCGAGAGGTTGACCGAGGTCATGGCAGCCGTGAGCGTCGAGAAGAAGATGACCGCCAGCGTGAGATAGAAGAACGGCTTGCGCGACACTTCTTTGAACGTCACGCCCGACCACGAAGCCGCGCTCGCGCGTTTCTTGCGGCGTTCGAACTTTTCGCCCTCGCTTCTCGGCGGCTCGCGCAGGAACGCGATGACCAGCACCAAAAGCACCACCAGCATCACCGCGATCATGTAATACGCTCTGCGGTAGCCGAACAGGTCGGTCTCATCATAGATCATCGGCGTGACGATCTGCGCCGCGACTGCGCCGCCCAGCCCCGTTGCGGAAAGGACAACGCCCGTGATCAGTCCGCGGTTTTTTGTGCACCAGCGCCCGATAATATATGTAATCATCGTCGTCGCGCAGAAGTTGAAGCCGAGCCCCAACAGGATGCCGCTGACGAAGATCAGCAGTGCACTTTCCGCCCACGCCGCTGTGAGCACCGCGAAGATCAGCGAGACGATGCCGAAGCAGGTCAGCTTCTTTTCGCCGAAGCGCGAGATGAACGGCCCGAAGAACAGTGAAAGCACCGTCGCCGTGGCGTAGCGGAAGACGTTTCGCAGCGAATACGTCGAGCGCGAGATATCCAGCGCCTTTGTGACCGCCGTCAGATACAGTCCACTGTTGTTGCCGCAGAACCCCAGCGTCAGGAAACTGATCGCAAAGCACAGAACGTAGATCACCCATTGATAACGTTCTTTATCTAACATACGTTTCAGCGGTTTTTCTTCCATAAAACCCCATCCCTTTCTTTCGCTTCCGAGCAGTCGGGCATTCTTCGCTGCGCGCTCAGTCACTCTTTCTACATCAGAATACAACGATTCGCTCAACTTGTCAAGCAAATAACGACTCAAAACGCAAAACTACGTCTTTCGTTTTGATTAAAATTAGTTTCGTCACCATAAACATTTTGATGATTTCTCTTGCATTCATTCAACATATCTGCTATACTGGCAATAGTGGAAACAACACATTTTGTCGAATTCTGCAAAATCTATATTTATTATGATAAAAGGAGCGTTGACCATGTCCAATTATATCCCGACACCGGCATACCCCGACGCCATGCCGGTCGATATCTCTTTCGTGTTCGAAAAGGAACGCCCCGCCGGAAAGCACGGCTTCGTCCATGCCGACGGTGATAACCTCCGCTTCGAAGACGGCACGCTCGCCAAATTCTGGGGCGTCAACTTTAACGGCGGCGCCTGCTTCCCCGACCGCGAATATGCGCACAAAGTTGCCCGTCGCCTTGCGCAGGTCGGCTGCAACATCGTCCGCTTCCATCAGCTTGACGCCGAATGGGACACGCCCAACATCTTCTCTTACTCCAAGGGCAAGCGCGTCAAGACCACCCGCGTCCTCGACCCGAAGAGCCTCGATGCGCTGGACTACCTCATCTACTGCCTGAAGGAAGAGGGCATTTACTGCTATCTGGACATGACCACCTACCGTAAATATAAAGAAGGCGACGACGTCCCCTTCCACGAGGAGCTGTTTGACAACGCCCGCCCGTGGAGCAACACCAGCCCCCGCCTGATCGAGCTGCAAAAGGAGTTTGCCACCCAGATTTGGAGTCACTATAACCCTTATACCAAGCTGCAATACCGTGACGACCCCGTTTTCGTCCTGACGGAGATCACCAACGAAAACGACCTGTTCGTCAACTCCAACGCCGTCAACCGTTTCTTCATCAACAGCGCGTATTATGAGAACGAATTCCGTCAGCAGTTCCGCGATTTCCTGAACGAGCAGGGCATTGAATACGACTGGGAGCACTGCGACCTCTATACTTCGGACGAGCCGATGATCCAATTCAAGATCGCCGTCACGAAGAAGTATTATAAGGAAATGTACGACCACATGCGCAGCATCGGCGTCAAGATCCCCATTACCGGCACCAACTGGACGCACACCACCGCGCTGACCAAGGCGCACGAGGAGATGGACTTCACCGACTCGCACCACTACTTCTATGACTGGCGTTGGGGCAACACCGAGCGCACCTGCACGCACCGCAACATCACCTCCGCCGCCGCCGTTTGCCCCGGTCTTGCCAGAATGCGTCTGCCGAACAAGCCGTTCTTCGTCTCCGAATGGGACATGCCGTGGCCGAACGCCTTCCGCGCCGAAGGTCCGATCTACTATGCAGCCGTCGCCGCTCTGCAAAACTGGTCGGGTCTTGCCATCCACACCTATGCTTACTGCACCCGTCTGGACAAGATGGACGTGCTGGGGCGTGAGCTCAGCTCCCCTGTCGGCGGCGTTCCCTACCGCGAGGGCATTTTCTCCGTCTGGAACGACCCGGCAAAGTTCGGTCTGTTTTATCACAGCGCGCTGATGCTCCGCCGCGGAGACATCTCCCCCGCCAAGACCAAGATCGCCGTCAACGCCAAAGCCCTCGGGAAGACCGTGACCACGGCGTACCAGGGCGGTCTGGAGCAATATTACCTGACCAACACCTTTGACAATGTTCTCCCCGAGGGCTATGACCGCGTGGTGCAGGAGGAGGAGAAGCTCCCGCATGCCACACCCGGCAAGATCGTCTCGGACAACGGACAGATGTGGCGCGACCTCGGCCGTCAGATCGGCGTGATCGACACCGAGCGCACCAAGGTCTTCTACGGCATGATCGGCAAGGGCGGCTCGACGGCATCCATTAAGATCCGCCGCCCCGTGGACATCCACGCAAACGGAATGAGCGTCGACAGCTACACCGATTTCGGCGTCATTGCCCTCTCCTCCCTCACCGACGAACCGATTGAAAAATCCGACAACATGCTGCTCTCCGCCATCGGTCGTGCCCGCAACTCCGGCGCGCAGTTTGACGGCGACAAGATGCTCGACGTCGGTCATGCACCGATCATGTCCGAGGTCATCCACGCCAACATCCGCCTGAAGACCGAGATCGGCGACAAGTTGCGCGTCTGGGGCGTGAACTCCGAAGGCTTCTATGCCGGTCAGGTCCCGACGACCTACGAAGACGGCGTTCTGTCCTTTGAGATTGGTGACGAGCTGAACCCCGCCATCTACTATCTGATCGTGAAGGAATAACCGCCGAAAGAAGCCCGGAGTTTCCTCGGGCTTCTTCCAAAATCCACTCAGGCAGGAGAAAGCATGATGAAACATCAAACACTGCGTGCTCCTACCGTTTTTTGCCGCAGGTCGACTGCGAAATCCGCCCGATGAGCACTGTCTGCCGTTTTGAAAACGAGGTCATCGGCTTGGAAGTGACCTTCACCTGCCCGCTGCTCAAATTCTCTGACCCTTAAGGAGGCGTATCAATGCTCCAACGTCTGAATAAATTAAAAGAAAAGCTCAAGCCGATGAGTGGCATCGAGCGCATCATTTTCCTCTGGACGTACTACAAATTCCATCTGTTCGCCATCGTTCTGGTCATCATTCTCCTTGTCACCGTCATCGCCAGCCGTTTCAACGCCAACAAGGAAACGCTGCTTTCCGGCGTGTACGCCAACGTGGATGTCTCGGAGGCGGGTTGGGACTATCTGAGAGACGATTTTCTGACCTACATGAACGGCGATCCCGAAACACAGACCGTTGTCCTCTCCGCCACCACCTTCTCCGGCATCTATACCGACGCCAACAACTTCGACGCCACCTATTCTTCCGTGATGAATCCGGTCGCAATGGTGTCCGGCGGCGGTCTGGATTATTTTGTCATGGACAGCGAAGCAATGCAGTTTTATATGACACAAGAAGTCCTGTGCGACCTGAGTGAATACTTCACCAATGAGGAGCTGGCAGCGCTCGGAGAAAAGGTGATCTACCTTGAGCTTGTCGACGAAAACGACGTCACCGTCTCCCGCTCACCCGTCGCGCTGGACATTTCCGAGCTTCCGTTCACGCGTAGCTGCCTGACGACCGCCGACAATTGCTACTTCTCCGTCGCTGAAAACGCCCCCAACACGGATACCGTCCGCATCTTCTGGGACTATCTCCACGGCTGGAGCAAATAGCGGCTTTCAAACCAAAACAGCAAATCCGACCTATGAGCAAGTCATAGGTCGGATTTTTTGCCCCTTCTGGTGAGGTCGCGGCTTGATGTCAAATTTGGTCAATGGTCAAAGCAGCGGTATAAAGGGCGCAGAAGCGGCGGTATTTCCGCTCGGTTTGCGCCGTGGGGTGCGGGTCATAGCGCTTGGCAATGGCGACGCAGTGGCGCGATGCCTCGGCATAGTCGCCGAAGCGCCCGCTGCTGACCGCCGCGATCATCGAAGCGCCCAGACAGGCAGCCTCTTTTTCCTCCGGAATGAGGATGGGCAGTCCCGTCATGTCTGCCTGCATTTTGCACCATACCGCGCTCTTTGCACCGCCGCCGGTGGCAATGATCGCCGTCGGGACGACGCCGTTTTTGGCAATATAATCGCAGTTTTTCCGCAGTAGGCACGCAACGCCCTCCATGACCGCAGCCGCCATGTCATACGCGTCGTGCTCCTGACGCAGCCCCCAGAACACGCCGTTGGCTTCGGAATCGAATTCTGGAGCGTTCGTGCCGACCAGATACGGCAGGAACAGCAGCTCGTTCGGCTCGCGCTCGCTCAACACGGCGTTCATTCGGTCATAATCGATGCCCTGCATGCAGGTCTTGCGGAACCATTCAAGGCTCGCGCCGCCGCTTTCCGCAACGGGCAGCATAACATGTGTATCCGGCAGGAAGCCGTAGTGCATGGCGATGCCGCAGCTTTTCGGCGCGGGCTTGCCGCACATTGCCGCCAGCGCCATGACGGTGCCGGTGGAGAGCGTGATGCTTCCGGGGCGGATATTGCCCGTGCCGATCATACCGGCAAAGTGGTCGAGCGTGCCGATGTTGATCCGAACGTTCTCGGAAAGCCCGGCGCTCTGCGCCACTTCCGGCAGAAGCGTTCCGGCGAGCGCACACGGCTCACTCAGCGGCGGAAGCTGCGTCTCGGAGACGCCGATGGCGTCGAGCATTTCCCGCCAGTAGCACTTGTTGTAGATGTCAAAATAGAACGAGAACGTCGCAATCGACATGTCCGCAAGCTTTCTGCCCGTCAGGCGGTAGACGATATAGTCTTTCAGGAGCATATAGGTCGCGGCGCGGTCATAGATCTCGGGGCGGTTGTGCTTGAGCCACAGAATTTTCGTCGCCGGCCACGTCGGCAAGACCGACATCTGCCCGGTCACTGCCTCGCAGACCTCCGGCGAGAAGCGCTCAGCCAGCTCTTCGCATTCCGAGACGGAACGTTCGTCCATCCACGAGATCGCGTTCATGAGCGGCGTTCCGTCCCCGCCGAGCACGACGAGGCTCTCTGCCTGCCCGGTCAGGGCAAGCTCCGTGACGGTGTCGAGGTGATTTTCGCGCACCATCTCCGCAAGCAGACCGATCAGATCGCGGAAGTAGGTGTCGGCGTCGAATTCAACAAAGCCGTTTTCGCGGAGATAGGAGACGGGGCGGCTTTTCCGATCGATCAGCCGAAAGTCCGAATCGTAAACGGCGATTTTAATATTGGTGCTGCCCAAATCAATTCCGGCGTACATGCTGTTCCTCCCTGTTGAAAGCCGTCTGCTTCGGTCACATGACCAGCGTAATGTCCATCATGCGGCAGAAGTCGCGCAGTGCCTCGGCATGGTCGCCGTAGGCAACGATCACATGCTGACCGGAGACGTTCTGCGCAAATTCCTCGACCGTGCAGGAATCGGGGAAGACTTCCAGACTCGGAAGCTGCGGTGCGGGATCATCCCAGCCGAATTCGTTCCATGCGGGCGGCTCTTTGGCTTCGGCGGTGTAGACGTGCATCTTGTATTTACCGCCGCAGTAGACGAGACGGGCGCAGGTCACATAACCGGTCTTGACCTTGGAAACGTTCAAAAGCGACGCATTGAGCAGACCGAACGCCGCCGGAAGCACGGTGACGTCGCCCTGCGTTGCGCACTGCGGGACGTAATCGGGCACGCCGATGAGCATGCTGTTTTCAAAGAATTCATAATACTCCATGTAATGCACATTGCAGCCGACGATGTACTTCATGATCAGCTCCGTCACGGCGCCCATCACGTCGTTTTCCGGCACGGTCACGACGTCACAGTAGTGCTCAAGCAGCATGAAGACCATTGCCGGAGGGAAGCCCTCAAGCTTTTTCATGCCGTCGACGTCGAGCAGGGTCACAGCTTCCCAGCCGCGCTCGTTGACCTTTTTGGCGATTGCCAGCGCATACTTGACGCCCTTTTCCACCACGCTGTCATCACACGGCTTCTGGAAGACCCAGTTCTGCTTGACATACGCCACGCCCTCGGCAACGTCCTTCGCGTCGAGCGTTTCGACCGCGCGAACCATCTCCAGCATTTCATACGGCTCGACCTCGACGCCGATCTGTCCGCGCATGGAGTTGCCCTCGTACTGCGTGCCGTAGAGCAGCATGTCGCGATAGCCCATCGTGCCGACGCGGGCGGAGCGGAGCTCCTTTCTTGCGCGACAGGCGGCAAGATAGGCATTGATCTTGTCCATCGGCCATTCCTTGCCGATGACGTTGTAGATATACTTGAACGTGTAGCCCAGAGCCTCAAATGCCGGGCGCAGCGCGGTCGTGCCCGCCTGTTCTGCGGTCGTGATGATGCGCCCGTTTTCTTTCCAGCCGCACAGACCCCAGAGGATCATGGGAACATGGCGGAAATGGTCGGTCACGCGGATGACCGCGTGCGTCGGCACCCAGCCTGCAACGCAGACAATCAGGCAGTCCATGTCCAGCCCCGCCAGACGTGCATAGGCGGCGTCCGCCGTCTCATACGCCGGGTCGTCAATGACAAGTCCACCGTCCACGATGCCCTCATGGTGCAGCTTCAGGGCGGCAAGCGCCTCGTCATGCTTCATTTGCAGACGTTCGACGGGAGTGTTGATCTCGCCGAAGCATACATAGCCAATCGTTGATTTTTTCATGCTTTTTCTCCTTTTTTATTCCGAAATGTTCTGATTTTGTGAACGCGCGGCGTCAATAGGCACCGGTCAGGATTTCCAGCAATTCGCCGACCACATAGGCGTTGTCGCAGAGGGTCGCAATCGACCCTGCCAGCGCCAGCCGATTTTCGGCAGCGTGGACGGCATTGAGCAGATTCTGCTTCATGACGTTTCCGATCTGATAGCGGGGCAGGCGGCGCTCGATCTCGCTGCGGAAATCGCTCTCCGCCAACATTCCGTCACATTCGACGGCGATCTCCACCGTCTCCTGCGGGCGCACCGCGCGGACGGTAAGCACAAGACAGTGCTCCTGCGCGTCATAGGCGCTTTCCGTCTCGACCGATGCTCCGCCCCGCAGTACCGTCACGCCGTTCGGCGCATTCAGCCCGATCAGGCGGACACGGTAATCCCGTTCCTCCGGCAGAATCGAGCAGTCGCCCTCGACCGGGAGAATTTCGAGCTTCGCCGTTTTTCCCCATGTGAAGCGGTAAGGCGTGCGCGCGGCGCGGGTATTTTTCAACCGTTCGTCATCTTCATAGAGCGTAAAATCTCCGTCCGCGCCGCAGAAAACACGCAGCTCCAGCTTTTTCGGCAGCGGCGCGCCGTTGCAGACGGCGTCGTCCGAAAGCGGCAGGATCGCCCCCGCCCTTGCCAGCACCGGGTACTGCTCCAGCGGGCGGTAGAGGTTCAGGTATTTTTCGCCGGCATAGCGGCGACCGTTGAAAATATCGTACCACGTTCCCTGCGGAATCCATGCCTGAACGCAGCCGGTCTGCGCAGCAGTGTCCATCGGCGACGTGATCGGGCAGACGAGCAGCGACGAACCGAAGGTATATTCATTCGGATTATCTCTGTTCATCGTCCGCGCAGGATAGTCGTAATACAGCGGACAGCAAAGCGGCACGCCCTCGGCATGGTTGCGGTAATTCATCGTGTAAAGGTACGGGATGAGTCGATGGCGCAGACGCATGAAATCCGTCATAATATTTTCGATGTGCGCGGGGAATGTCCACGGCTCTTTCAGCATGAACGTGTTATCTGCGCTGTGCAGACGGAAGATCGGGGAAAACACGCCGTATTGCAGCCAGCGCACCTGCAATTCATCGTTCCAGACGCCGCGGGTATGCCCGCCGATGTCGTGACTCCACCAGCCGTAGCCGGCGTTGGCGGCGCAATTGGTGAAATACGGCTGGAAGTCCAGACTCTCCCACGTCATGACCGTGTCGCCGGAGAAGCCGAGCGGATAGCGGTGGCTTCCCAGTCCGGCATAGCGAGAAAGGGTCAGGGGGTAGCGCCCGTGGCGGGCGTTGTCGGTGTAAAGATAGTGGTTGAGCATCCACAGCGGGTCGTACTCCGGCTTGCTTGCGCCGCCGATCTGCTGCCAGTCGATCCACCAGAAGTCCACGCCGTCGTCTTCCAGCGGGTGGAGCACCTTGTCCAGATACACCCGCATGAATTGCGGGTCGGCGGCATCGAATTCGACCGGTTCTTCTCCCGTCGGGTCAAGCCCCATCGCAGCGGCGGCGTCCGCATAGCAATCCTCAAAGGCGCGAATGCCGTCGTGCGGGTGCAGATTCATCGTGACCTTCAGTCCATGCGCATGCAGCCAGTCCAGCAGTCGCTTGGGGTTCGGGAACAGTTCACGATCCCACGAATATCCCGTCCAGCCGTTGCCGTACTTGGGGTCGGGCTTCGTGATGTGCCAATCCATGTCCAGCACCGAAACGGCAAGCGGAATCTTCTTTTCCGCAAAATAATCCATCAGTGCCTTGTAGGTTTCTTCGGTATAGGGGTAATAGCGACTCCACCAGTTGCCCAGCGCATAGCGCGGAAGCATCGGCGCAGCACCGGACAGACGGTAAAAGTCCCGCATACAGTCCTTGTGCGCCTCCAAATAGCCGAAAAAGTAGAGATCGACGCTCCCTGTTTCCCGCTCCGGCTGCACGAACCAGCCGCGTTCATCGAGCACCATCGTCTCGCTGTCGTCCAGCGTCGTGAAGCCGTGGCGGTCGAGCACGCCGTCCTGCAATTCGCACGCGCCGTCGGCATAGTCCAGCGTCTTTGCCGTACCCCGCAGGTTGCTCGACTCATTATAGAGCAGCACCCGCGGCATGTCATAATACCATTTTGCGCACCGGAAGCGTTGCATTCCGTTCAGGCGAACGGACAGTCCGGATGGCGAAAACGGCTGCTTGTCATAGTACAGGTGCAGCGCATCGGTAATGATTTCCAAGGAATCCGCCGTCTCCCGCACCTCAAACTTCGGCACAGGAAAATCACGGCACATGACCAGCTTCGTGGCTCGATCCTCAAAGTTCCCATTTGCGTTCCATTCCATGCGGATCATCCGTTCCGTCAGCACCGTGAAGCGGTACTGTTTTCCCTGAACGATTGCTTGCGGTTTCGCAACGGGGCGAATCGTAAGCGCTGAAGTCTGAAACACCGTATGTCCTCCCTATTCTACCGTAATGACGGTGATGTGATTCTTTACCAGTTCCTCGGTTTCCGTGCTGTTCGTGACGATGTGGATGTTGTCCAGCTTGTCGCACACGCGGGCGAAGCCGGCTTTGCCGATCTTGGTATGGTCGGCGGCGACCATCGTCTTGCGGGCGTTGCTGATCATGGCACGGTCGATGATCGCCTCTTCTGCGTGGCAGGTCGTCAGCCCGCAGGAGACGTTCACGCCATCCACGGACAAAATCGCCCAATTTGCGATGTACTTTTCAAGCTGCGCCAGCGCGTCGCCGCCGTGGGTAAAGCCGTACTGCGAGTTGATCTCGCCGCCGAGCAGGATGACGCGGAACGACGGGATCTCGCCCAAAATCGTCGCCACAGAGAGCGAATTCGTCACGATATTCAGGTTGGCGCGGACTTCCAGCGCGGAAGCGACCTGTTCCATCGTCGTTCCGGAGTTGATGAACAGCGTATCACCGTCCTGAATCAGCTCCGCGACCGCCTCGGCAATCGCCTTTTTCTCCATATAATTCGCCGTCTGCACATTGGCGGAGGATTTTGCGTTCGGCGTGGAGACCGCCCCGCCCTGCACGCGAATGAGCAGCCCATCCTGCGCCAGCGCATTCAGGTCGCTGCGGATCGTGATAGGCGTCGTGTCGAGCTGCTTGCTCAGCTCCGCCACGGAGACCTTGCCGGTCTGCTGCAATGTGTCAAGGATCGTCTTTCTTCGGGCTTCGAGCTTCAACTTTTTCGCCATAGTTCTCAACCTCGCTTATCCTAAAGTCTTGTGATTCAGGCGCTCGCCGACCGCTCCGCCGGGATGGATGAGTGCAAACTGCTCCGCCTGATAGCCGGTCTGCTCGATCATCGCCGCCTGCAAAGCGTGGAAGATCATGCAAAGTGCCGTCGTGCTGGTCGTTCCCTGCGCGTTCCATTTGTCCGTTTCGCGGTTGACATGCTGCTTCAAGACCACGTCCGCCGCCTTTGCCAGCGGCGATTCCAGATTTTCCGTGACCGTGATGATAAAAATGCCCTTCGCCTTGCAGATCTCCACGATCGGGAGCAGCTCGCCGGTCTTGCCGCCGCGCGACGCAAAGACCATTACGTCGCCCTTCTGCAAAAAGCCGGTCGCTCCGTGAACCGCCTCGGCGGGACTGATGAACCGTGCCGGTCGCTCGATACAGCACATCAGGTGCGCAAAATGCTGACAGGCAATGCCCGAATGACCGCAGCCGGCAGCACCGATACGCGGCGCGGCACACAGCAGCTCGACCGCTTTCGAAAACTGCGCTTCGTCCAGTGTCTCTTTCATTTCCGAAAGGCAGGCGGCTTCAATGTCATAGGCGTTGCGCGCCGCGTCGAGCGCTTCTCGAGAAATCATGGTCAAACACCTCTTCAAATCTTGATTTTCCGGAAAAACTTTCGTTCGCCGGGAAAGAATTTTTCCAAACCGAGTCTATCATACACTATTTTTTTGAAAGAGACAATAGGCAAAACGAAAAATTTTGACCTTTCTTTTCGTGCAAACTATCCAAAAAGAAAGAAAAGCGCGAATAGCAATTGACAGACTTGAAAATGTGCGCTATACTTGTGATAATAAAAAGTGGGGGGATACCATGAAAAGCTGTCACATTAAAACACCTTTCTTTGAAATTGGCCCGAAATCGTATCTTTTCGGTGACGATATTCTGGATCTGGCAAAAGCCGCCGACACCGCTTCCGAAAAATACGGAGTCGATATCATTTTCACCTGCCCGGTCGTGGACATTCGCCGCGTAAAGGAAGCGACGAAGCATATCCACGTCTTCGCTCCGCATATGGATCCGATTCCCGTCGGTCGCGGTCTGGCGGACATTCTGCCGGAGTCTCTGGTTGCTGCGGGCGCGGAGGGTGTCATGCTCAACCACGTTGAAAAGCCCCTGACCTTTGAGGTGCTCACCGAAACGATCAAGCGCGCCGAGGAAGTCGGTCTGACAACCATCGTCTGCGCCGACTCGATGGCGGAGGCCGCAAAGATCGCCGGTCTGCACCCGGACATCATCGTCGCCGAGCCGTCCGAGCTGATTGGCACGGGCGTCAGCGTCGGGCCGGAATACGTCGCCGCAGCGACCGAGTGCGTCAAAAACGTTGACGAAAGCATCCTTGTCCTGACCGCCGCCGGAATTTCCAACGGCGAGGACGTTTACAACACGATCATCGCCGGCGCGGATGCCACCGGCTCCTCCTCCGGCGTTGCAAAGGCGGCAGATCGTGCCGCTATGGTGGACGAAATGATCGCCGCTGTCCGCAAAGCATGGGATATGCGGCACAAATAAAATAATATACAATACATAAAGGAGTCAAAACAATGGAATTCAAGGTTTATCAGAAGGAAATCGAACTGCAATCCCGCGGCTGGGTCCCGACGTTCCATGACATCACGACCGACGTCGTGAAGATCGTCGCCGAATCCGGCATTCAGAACGGTACCGTCACCGTCGCCTCCCACCACACCACCTGCTGCGTGATGATCCAGGAGTGCTCGCACGACTTCGACACCTTTGATCTGGAATACCTGCAGCATGATCTGCTCGACATCATGCGCGGTCTCATCCCCGACTACGTCAACGAGGGCGATTACCGCCATCCCGGCCCCATCCACGCACAGTACGGCCGCTATGTCAACGAGCCGGGCAACTACACCTCCATGAACACCGACGGTCACCTCCGCTCCTGCTTCTTCTGCCGCAGTGAGTCCGTCACCATCAAGGACGGCGTTCTGGATTGCGGCGAGTTCGCGCACATCTACTTCATCGACTGGGACCATGTCCGCGCCCGTCATCGTCAGGTCAACGTCACCGTCATGGGCACGAATGACCCCGTCAACGACCGCAAGTACAACAACGGCGAAGTCGTCGACACCAAGCGCAAGTTCCGTCCGGAAGAAAAGGAATATATGCCGCAGTTCGAGGAATGGAAGATTCGCTGAGCACGATGCGCTCGCGCATGGAGGCAGGGCTTCCCTTTCGTGATGACGACCCCGAGCTGCAACGGCTGCATTTTGAGAATCTACATCGCCTCTGGCTGCTCAATCAATGCGACCCCGCCGATCAGGCACGGCGCCGCAGGCTGCTTCGGGACGTGCTCCCGAACGCCGGGGAGGATTTTTACGCCCAGTCCCCGTTCCATTGCGATTACGGTTTCCACATTTTTACAGGAAAGCACGTCTACATCAACTTCAACTGTGTGATTCTGGACGTCGGCAAGGTCATACTCGGCGACAACGTGATGATCGGTCCGAACGTGTCGATCTATGCCGTCACGCACCCGATCGCTCCCGCGCCGCGGATCGGCGGCGCGCTCGACATCGGTCGTGACGTCGTCATCGGCGACAATGTCTGGATCGGCGGAAGCTGCGTCATCAATCCCGGCGTCCGCATCGGCGAAAATTCCGTCATCGGCGCGGGAAGCGTTGTCACGCGGGACATTCCGCCCAACGTCGTCGCATTCGGCAACCCCTGCAAGGTCGTCCGTCCGATCACCGCGCGTGACGCCGAGGTCGGCCACGCTCCGCCGCTCTGAGAATCACTAAATCTGTGAGGGATATACCTATGATTATGCGTTTACCGGCACTTCCGCTGGTCGTTCACGACCCATTTTTTTCCATCTGGCAGAGCAGCGATCTGCCGACCGGCAATGACACGACCCACTGGGACGGCATTTACAAGACCCTGCGCGGCACGCTCACAGTCGACGGCGCCAACATGCGCTTCCTCGGTCGCGGCACGAGCCAGTCGATGAAGCTGGTCGAGACGGTCGTCACGCCGCTCTCCACCCGCTATGTCCTCGAGGGCCGCGGCATCCGTCTGAGCGTGAAGTTCACCTCTCCCTTGCTACTCGACGACCTCGACGTTCTCTCGACGCCTGTTTCCTTCGTGGATTTCGCGGTCGATTTTGTCGACGGGAAGTCGCATTCCGTCTCTCTGAAGTTCGACGTCTATCCCAAGGTCTGCCACCACGGCGAGGAACAGCCGCAGATGCGTCTCGACCGCTTCTCCGACGGCGCGCTGAACTATGGCTACATGGGCAATATGCGCCAGAAGCCGCTTTCCGGCAGCGGTGACCACCTGACCTGCGACTGGGGCTACGTCTTCATGGCGTCCGAGGAAGAAATCTCCGACGCCCCCAGCGCCCATGTCACCCTGCTGCGTATGGTCAAGGAGTCGAACGTCCCGTTCACGGCTTCCCTGCTGCTCGGCTATGACGACATTGCCTCGATCAACTATTTTGGTCGCCTCCTGCCCGCGTATTACGCCCGCAGCGGCAAGACCATCACGCAGGCAATGGCGGAGTTCCACGCCCGTCACGACGAGCTTCTTCGCCGCTGTGACGACTTTGACCGCAAGCTTCTTGCCGAAGCGCGGGAAAAGGGCGGCGAGGAATACGCCCTCATCCTGACGGCGGCTTACCGTCAGGCGATCGCCGGGCACAAGCTGGTGCAGGGCCCCGACGGTGAGCTGCTGTTCATCTCCAAGGAGAATGACTCCAACGGCTGCGCCGCGACCACGGACGTCAGCTATCCGTCCATCCCGCTGTTTCTGCTCTACTGCCCCGAGCTGGTGCGCGCCATGTGCCGCCCGATTCTCCGATTTGCTCAAATGCCGGTCTGGAAGTACGATTTCGCTCCGCATGATGCCGGGCGTTACCCCATCCTGAACGGTCAGATCTACGCCGCTTACCTGCGCATGAAGAACGATGCCGCCGGCATCACCCACGCGCCGTATTACCTCTATCCGTCAAGCGTCGACGCCTATGACCCCAGCAAGCAGATGCCTGTCGAGGAAAGCGCCAACATGATCCTTATGCTGGCAGCCGCCGGGCGTGCCGACGGCGATTACCGTCTGGCGGAGGAACACCTCGACACACTGCGGACATGGTGTCAGTATCTTCTCAAATACGGCGAAGACCCCGCCGAGCAACTCTGCACCGACGACTTCGCCGGTCATATGGCAAGAAACGTCAACCTCTCGGCAAAGGCGTTCTGCGGCATCGCCGCGTTTGCCGACATTCTGCGCGCCTGCCATCACGACGATGAAGCGCAGCGCTATGAAGCCACCGCCAAGGAGCTTGCCGCAAGCTGGCACAAGCGCGCTGTGGTCGAGGATTACACCGCCCTGTCCTTCAACGGCGACGGCTGGAGCGTCAAGTACAATCTGGTCTGGGACAAGCTGATGGGTTACGATCTCCTGCCCGATGAATTCTATCGCAGCGAGACAAAGAGCTATCTGCGCCGAATGAATCCGTTCGGTCTGCCGTTGGATTCCAGAGGAAGCTGCGGCAAGACGGACTGGACGCTCTGGGCAGCTTCTCTGGCAGACGCCGAGGATTTCCACGCATTCATCGACCCCATCGCCCGTTTCCTGCGCGAATCCCCGTCCCGCGTGCCGTTTGGCGACCTCTACGACACCGAGACAGGCTATTCCGAGCGTTTTGTCGCACGAACTGTGCAGGGCGGTCTGTTTATGCCCCTGCTGATGGATCAGTGGCGCAAGGCGCGTTCCTGACCCTCACAAAGAAAGCTGCGTTTCCGTGAAAACGGAAACGCAGCTTTCTTTATGACCATCGGAAGTGTACAACCGACAAAAAGCGTGCAGCGGGATACCGCTGCACGCACTTTTGAATTCTTAGCCGAGGAGGTCGAGCACCGACTTTTCGCCGTAAACACCCTGCCAGTCCTTCGTGAAGCCGTTGACAGCGACATCCGTCAGCGGATGTGCGATGAGCATGTCGAACAGCTCGGGGTTGATCGTCACGGCATGGCTACCGACCAATGCCGCCTTGTGGATCTGCTCCACATTCTTGAAGCTCGCCGCCAGAACCCTGGTGTCGAGGTTAAAGTTCTTGAATATCTCCACGATCTCCTTGATGACCTGAACGCCGTCGGCAACGATGTTATCCAGACGGTTGACATACGGCGCAACGAAATCCGCTCCGGCAAGCGCGGAGATAAGCGCCTGCTGCTGCGTAAAGATCGCAGTCATTGTCACCTTGATACCCTTGCTCTTCAAAATTTTCGTTGCTTTCAGGCCCTCGGCAGAGATGGGAATTTTCACATAGAAATCGCCGCCGACAAACGCCTGTAACTCGACCGCCTCCTTGACGATCGCCTCGCAGGTCGTGGCGGTCGTCTGGACATGGAGCATTTTGTCCGCACCGATGATCTCGCGGATGGTCTTGAGCAGGGCGGCAAAGTCAGTATGCTCTTTCGCGATCAGGGTCGGGTTCGTCGTGACGCCGGCGACGGGATAGATCTCCGCACATTTCTTGATGGCTTCCACATTCGCGTTATCGATCACATACAGCATTTTCGTACCTTCCTTATGATATGTTTTCTTGAATGCCGTTCGGCACTCGTAATCTCTAATTACAGCATACCATTTCCCGCGCTTTTTGTCAATTGCAGAAGTCCACAAAATATCGATTTGTTAGGGACATTTTCTGTTTATTTGTAAGTTTTCCTTTCGAAACGAAAGAAATTGGCGTTGCAGAGCATTCGAATGAAGCATCGCCTAACAGCGACATGATGCAGAAGACTGCGTCCTCCACTATGCGCTCGCTTCGCTCGCATAAAGCGATGCTTGAGCAAAAGCATTTGCAAAGCAACCCCATTCGTGCAGCGAACTTCATTGGCGCAACCTGCATCGTTTGCCGCAGGCAAACAACATTGAAAAAAGACGATTGCTTTCGCAATCGTCATTTTCTGGAGGTGCCGGGCAGATTTGAACTGCCGAATGAAGGTTTTGCAGACCTTTGCCTTACCGCTTGGCCACGGCACCGGATATGAAACAAGGAACGCAACGGCGTTCCTTATTCTAAATTGGAGCGAGACTTTCGACTCTGCTGAAAAAAATTGGAGCGGGTGACGAGGCTCGAACTCGCTACCTCCACCTTGGCAAGGTGG